>NZ_JAXUHN010000049.1:0-26767 GCF_035916875.1 Methylomicrobium sp. Wu6 | reverse complement strand
ACTCTACGCGCTCCTGTTGGCTCAACTTAACCACCTTAGCAATACGCCCCATCGATAACTCCTCTGTAATTTTCAGAGGATTATATATCTATCGTATTTTTATACAATTAGACACTAGTTCATTAGGTGTTTTTACCGAAACTGATGAACAACTAAGTAGAAAGGGAATCAGCGTTGCGATAAAGAGGTATTGGGGCTTTGTCAGATAGTTCATCTTAATTCTCCCGCAACAAATGAATTCATGTCAGCATTGACCACTAGAGTATCTGAGACATTTATAAAACACAAATATGACCGAGCGGTTTTGGCAGATCACACTCGATGGTAGTTTAGCTCGTGCAATCGACTCAAAGAGGACGACTAATTGTCACCCTGTTCCTGTTACGAACCTAGCCTTGGTCGGGCACGCTTTTTGTGCCCGACATTCGAAGCCTCAATATCGCGTAATACGTTTTCCTTTGATACCATTCCATCGTCCTTATCGACGACCATATGTCGGTCAACGATAAAGTTGTTGCCAGACCTATCCTACGTTGACTCACAAGCTTTGCCCGGTCGCCAGCCAATGCGCGCATTCCCGCCCCAGCTCCCGAACCGCCCGCGCTTCATATTCAGCCGATTCCTCCACGCTCAACACATCTTTCCAGCGCCCGTTCACGCCCTTGTGAATGAATACCTCGGCGCCGCCGTCCCAGTAGGCGCCGCCCAATGGAACGCTCTGCGCCGCATTCTTTTTCATCCAGTCAAACGAACAATATTCGACGATTGCATCCCAACGGGACTCGTCGATCGGAATGTCGAGAAAGCGGGCGATGCGGCGCATTTCGTCAGGCGCGTCATGCTTCAGGTTGTTGAAATGCACGAACAGGCAATTGGGCAGGTGCCGGTATTGCCACCAGGTGCGCACATTTTCCCAGAACGGCCAGAACGGATGGCCGTCCCGGTCCATCCAGTCGCGCCAATAGTCGCGGATGTCGGCGGGCGGCGGTGCGATCGGCGGGCCGACCCGGCCCGGCGTATCATTGAGCAAGTCGTACCAAAGCTGATTGGCATTCGCATGGTGATTGTACATACTCCAGACCACATCCCGGCCGTCGCGCGCGATATAGATGTATTTCGCCTCGGGCGAATAAACCAGCGCATCGAGCGGCAGATGCGTCTTGATGATTCGGCGGTGCGTCTGCGCCGGGAGCGTGGACAATTTGACTCCTTGGCCGGCACACGCAGTTCCAGCCAGGGCGACATCTTCGCGACCTGCAAACTCGGATCGCCATTGAAAACAAGCTGCGCGACAATCTGCTGCATCCAGGTCGTGCAGGACTTGGCATAGGTGATAATTGTCATCGTTCCGAAAGACAAAGTCGTTCCAGATCGTCGAATCGAAATGATGATCATGAAGTTCTCGGGTTTTGACCGGACTTGAGTTATATTCTGTCGTCATGGATTGCATTGAATTCCGTTGAATCGAAATAGACTGGCCGTATTGAAACCAATCAACGCGAGCCTGCGGCATGGCGGCTATTTTACGAGTAGACTCCCCCCTGTCAATGCAAGCCATTCATACAAATCCGGGCTAAATTTGCATGCCTGCAGAACTTTATTAAAAAAATAACCGTCTTCATTCATAACACATAATTACATAGAAGGCACATCATACATGGCTACAGTATTAGTAACCGGCGCGAGCCGCGGCGTGGGATTCGAATTTTGTAAACAATATGCGGCGGAAGGCTGGGACGTGCTGGCCTGTTGCCGGCATCCGGAAAAAGCCGGCAAACTGGCTGGCCTTGCCCATGTGCGGGTGTTGCCGCTGGATGTGGCCGACTTTGCGCAGATCGACAAGCTCGCGAATGAACTGAAGGACACCGCAATCGATGTGTTGATCAACAACGCCGGCGTGTACGGAGACAGTCCCGGCCAAGGCTTCGGGCAACTGGATTATGCGGCGTGGACCCGAACTTTACTGGTCAATGCGCAGGCGCCGGTCAAGATGGCCGAAGCGTTCCTGCCGCATCTGCAGCGCGGCAAACTTAAAAAGCTGGCATCGATCAGCAGCCAAATGGCCAGCATCACCGACAACGGCAGCGGCGGCAGCATTTTGTATCGATCCAGCAAGGCCGCGCTGAATGCGGCGATGAAGAGTCTTGCGATCGATCTGAAAAATCTTGGCATCGGCGTGTTTGTTTTGCATCCCGGTTGGGTCAAAACCGACATGGGTGGACCGAATGCGTTGATCGACGCGGAGCTTAGTGTGGCCGGCATGCGTCGGGTGATTGCGGAATCGACGCTTCAGCAAAGCGGCGGTTTTTTGAAATATGAGGGTTCGACTCTGCCCTGGTAAGATCGGCGGTTCTAGTACGCATCGCATACCATTTTTTAGACCTTCAATTCTATATACAAAAGGTATCTACTCGAACTGCTTCATAAACACATTTCCTGTCACGATCATGTCACAAAACCGACCTATACTGAATCAATCATTTAATTCAGTATTGATTTGGAAGGTGGCGTCGTGATGCAGAAATTGACGGACATAAAAAGTAAATTTTCTCCGAACCCGGTTTGGCAGGATTTCGATCAAATCAGCGACAGTTTCGATCTGGCACTGAGTCCGGAAGTGATCAGCTGGTTTCATCAACAAAACGGCAATATTACCGCCCGCAACAAGGTGGTTAGCGGCTCCGAGTTGGACGAATACGAATTATCATTGGGTTAAAACGCCTATCTCACCCTTACGCAGCCAGGATTTGAAGCGCTACCCCTCCGCTAATGAAATCCGGGCTGCTTTTTTAAAATTTACGTGTGATCAGGCCGCTCCCATCCGATTACGCGTCATCGACTACAAGTAGTTGTTAAAATGGACGGAATATTTTTGCTATCTTTCCATCCTCAACATGTTGTCCAGCGATTATAAACTCATTAGCATTGCTCAAGCATCAGCCACTAAAGAACTGTCCAGATCCCAAAAACAGTTCAATAATCTGATCAAAAAAATCGAAGCGCAAAAACAGGCTTTACTCGAGTGGCAGGAAACCCTGCTGCTTTACAATCAAAAAATATCCACCGAATACCAGGCGCTTTGGGATGCGTATAACCAGCATCGCGTGGACATGGTTTATATCCTCGACCGCGCGCATGATAATCAACTGTTCACCAAAAGCGACAAGGCCAAAATCAAACACATTCTGACCGAACTGGCCGAGCAGTTGATTCTCGAGCACGGCAAGGATGAACTGAAGGAAATTCACAACAAATACAGCGGCTCCGATTTCGACGCCGATCAACTGGAAACCGATGTGATCACGGCGGAACTGATGAAATCGATGATGGGCGGGATGTTCGGTGTCGACATCGGGGACGATATCGATGTCAGTTCGCCCGGAAAAATGCGGGAATTCCTGCATCAAAAAATGCAGGAGGCCGAGGCTGAACAAGCCGAACAACAACGGCAGGCCGAGGAAAAGCGCGCCCAGCGTAAAAAAACCAAGAAACAGCTGGAAAGGGAGGCCAAACAACAGCAGGAAGAGCAAACCATCAGCCAGTCGATTCGCGAAGTCTACCGCAAGCTGGCGGGTGCTTTACACCCCGACCGCGAACAGGACGAACAGGAACGCGAGCGCAAGACCAAACTGATGCAGCGCGTCAATGCCGCCTACGAAAAAAAGGATTTATTGCAGTTATTGGAGTTGCAGCTCGAAGCCGAGCAGATTGATCAGGAACACTTGAATAATATCGCCGAAGACCGCCTCAAATATTTCATCAAGATACTGAAAGAGCAATCGATCGAGCTGGAGCAGGAAGTGGCGGCTTATGAGCAGGAATTCAACATGCGGATGAAGCGGCCGTTCTATTCGAGTATGAGCCCGAAGACGATGATGATGGCACTGGAGCAGGATATTCGCTCTTTACGCCGTGATATCGGCAATCTGAAAGACGACATCAAAATGTTCCAGAGCCCGCCCTCGTTGAAGGCATTCTTAAAATCCTACAAAATCCAGAAAAAAAAGCCGGCGGATGATTTTGACGATTTTTTAGGCGGTTTTCTGCATCCGGATAATTTTAGATAAAAATGCCTTGCTCTATATAGCCTCTGCGCGCCTAACCATTCATTAGGAGCGGACAAGCAGGTTGGTTAATATCTGTTCATAAATGGTGGACAATGTTTCCAAGTCTTGCAAGCCGACATTCTCATTGACCTTGTGGATGCTTTCATTCAAAGGTCCCAGTTCGATCACTTCCGCTCCGGTCGGCGCGATGAAGCGGCCGTCCGAGGTGCCGCCGCCGGTGTCGTCTTGCGTGTCGTAGCCGGTCACCACTTTGATCGCATCATGCGCAGCATCGATCAGTTTGCCCTTCGCGGTCAGAAACGGATTGCCTGACAGGCGCCATTGAATGTCGTAGTTCAGGCCATGGCGATCGAAGATCGCATGCGTGCGCTGCTTGATCGTCTGCTCGTCGAGCTCGGTGCAGAAACGCAGGTTGAACAACACTTCGACCGATCCGGGGATGATGTTCTCGGCCCCGGTCCCCGAATGAATATTCGAGACTTGCAGGCTGGTCGGCGGGAAAAACGAGTTGCCTCTGTCCCAGACTTCCTCGGTCAATTCCTTTAGCGCCGGCGCGAAGGAATGAATCGGGTTTTCGGCCAGTTCCGGGTAGGCGACATGGCCCTGGATGCCGGCGATGGTCAGTTTCGCGCACAACGAACCGCGCCGTCCGACCCGGATCACGTCGCCGATCTTCTTGTCGCTGGACGGTTCGCCGACCAGACACCAGTCGATCTTTTCATCGCGCGCCTCGAGCACTTCGATGACCTTTACGACGCCGTGGGTCGCGATGCCTTCTTCATCGCTGGTCATCATGACCGCAATCGAACCATGATGATCGGGATGCGCGGCAAGGAAGCGTTCGAGCGCGGTGGTGAACGCCGCGATGCCGCCTTTCATGTCTGCCGCGCCGCGTCCATATAATCTGCCGTCGCGTATCGTCGGTTCGAACGGCGGCGACCGCCAAGCCTCGAGCGGGCCGGTCGGCACCACATCGGTATGGCCGAGGAAGACGAATAACGGTTTCGCATCGCCCTTTCTCAGCCAAATATTCTGCGTATCCGCGAAATTCAGCCTTTCCTCGCGAAAACCCAAGGGCGCCAGCCTTGCGGCAAGCGCATCCTGGCAGCCTTCATCCTTCGGCGTGACCGACTCTCGGCTAATCAAATCCTTCAATAATTCCAGCGTTGTGCTCATCCTGTGGCTTCCGATAAGTTCAGTGATTCGTATTGCTCGGCTTTGAAGCCGACGATCAACGCATTGCCAGTCTCCAGAATAGGGCGCTTGATCAGCGTCGGCGTTTCGAGCATCAATTGCTTAGCCTTATCACGATTCAAATCCGTTTGCTGTTCGGCACTCAATTGCCGCCAACTGGTACTGCTTTTGTTCAGCATTTTTTCCCAACCGAGTCGATTGATAAAGTATTCCAAAAGTTCTGGAGACAAGCCATCGACACGGTAATCGTGAAAACGGTGCTCAATGCCGTTTTGCTCAAGCCACTGCCGCGCCTTTTTGCAGGTGTCGCAGGTTTTGATTCCGTAGAGCGTGATCGTCATTCTTACAATTGGTTGTTCAGTAGTTCGTCCAGGTTAGGCAGTGATTGGTCGGCCTTGCAGCGGATTTTATAGACATCGACGAATTCCATGAAGGCCTGTTCCAGGTCGTCCAGAATGTCTTCCTCATTGTCGACATCCTCTTCGGGCACGTCGTTGGAATCCAGATATTCCTTCTGTAAAATGACTTCGCTGTTCAAAGACAGCAGGGCATAAATGATTGCGTTGTTGGAAAGATTTTCGCTCATGGCAGATGGGAGAGGTAAGTGGACAGAAAAAACCGGGACGGTAACGTCCCGGTGATAAATCGCTGATATTAATCGCGAAGCAGTTCGTTGATGCCGGTCTTGCCGCGCGTCTTTTCATCAACCTGCTTGATGATCACCGCGCAATACAGACTGTATTTGCCGTCCGATGAAGGCAGATTGCCCGATACGACGACCGAGCCGGCCGGGATGCGTCCGTAGCTGATTTCGCCGGTCATTCGGTTGTAGATCTTGGTGCTCTGACCGATATAGACGCCCATCGAAATCACGCAGCCGTCTTCGACGATCACGCCTTCGACGATTTCGGAACGCGCGCCGATGAAGCAGTTGTCGCCGATAATGGTTGGGCCGGCTTGCAACGGTTCCAGCACGCCGCCGATGCCGACGCCGCCCGAGAGATGCACGTTTTTACCGATCTGCGCGCAGGAGCCGACCGTCACCCAGGTATCGACCATCGTGCCGCTATCGACATAGGCGCCGATGTTCACGTAGGACGGCATTAAAATCGCTCCTGGAGCGATGTAGGAGCCGCGCCGGGCGACCGCGTTCGGCACCACGCGCACGCCGGCCTTCGCAAAATCATCTTCGCTATAGTTGGCGAATTTGCATTCGACCTTGTCGTAATAACGGGTGTTGCCGCCGTCCATCAGCCGGTTTTCGTTGATCCGGAACGACAGCAGTACCGCTTTTTTGAGCCATTGGTTGGTCACCCAGTCGCCGTTTCTTTTTTCGGCGACCCGGGCCTTGCCGGTATCGAGCAGATTCAGACACTCCTGCACCGCGCCGCGCACTTCCTGCGAAACGTTGGCCGGAGTGATGTCCGCGCGGTGTTCGAACGCGGCATTTATGATGTTTTCTAATTCGATCATGTTGGTTTTTATAGTGTGTTAAGGAAATTTTTGAGGCGCAGTGCCGCTTCGATGCATTCTTCGAGCGGCGCGACCAAAGCAATGCGGACATGATTCCGGCCCGGATTGAAGCCGCCGAAGTCGCGGGACAGATAGCTGCCTGGCAGCACGGTCACGTTTTCCCGCGCGAACAATTGCTGTGCGAATTGGGTATCGTCGATCGGCGTCTGGAGCCAGAGATAAAAACCGGCGGGCGGTCGGGTTAGCGTAGCGACTTCGCCCAGGATGTCGATTACCGCGGCGAACTTTTCCCGGTACAAGCGGCGATTTTCGATCACATGCTTTTCATCCCGCCAAGCCATGATGCTCGCATGCTGGGTCGGCAGCGGCATTGCCGCGCCGTGATAGGTCCGGTATTTGAAATAATCCTGCAAGATCGCCGCATCGCCCGCGACGAAGCCGGATCGGAGGCCTGGCGCATTCGAGCGTTTCGACAGGCTGTGAAATACCACGCAACGTTTGAATTCGGTATTGCCGATAGCGAATGCCGCCTCGAGCAAGCCCGAAGGCGGATTGTTTTCGTCGTCGTAAAGCTCGCTGTAGCATTCATCCGAGGCGATTACGAAATCGTATTTTTCGGCCAGTTCGAGCAGTTGCTCCAGACTTTCGCGCGCCATCACCGCGCCGCTCGGATTGCCGGGCGTGCAGATATAAAGCAACTGGCAGCGCCGCCATACGCTCCCGGGAACCGCGTCGACATCGGGCAGATAAGCGTTCGCTTCGACCGTGTTCAGGAAATAAGGCTCCGCGCCCGCGAGCAAGGCCGCGCCTTCGTAGATCTGATAAAACGGATTCGGCATCGCCACGACCGGATCGGCGCTCCGGTCGATCAAGCATTGCGCGAATGAAAACAATGCTTCGCGGGTGCCGCTGACCGGCAGGATCTGCGTTTCGGGATCTAATAATCCTTCCGCAAGTCCGAAGCGCCGGGTCAGCCAAGCGGCGATCGTTTGCCGAAGCTCCGGCAGCCCCTTCGTGGTCGGATAATTCGCCAGTCCGTGCAAATGGGTTAGCAGCGCTTCCTGAATCAAATGCGGCGTCGCATGCGCCGGTTCGCCGATCGACAACGCGATATGCGCCTTGCCGGCGGGAGGCACGATACCTTGCTTCAGCGCCGCGAGCTTTTCAAACGGATAAGGCTGAAGTTTTTGTAAATACGGCGTCATCGCTTATTGACACTGAGGGCGTCTGCCCGCCGCTTGCGCCTGCTGGAAAAAGCCCATCGCTTGCGGCATGTGCTGTTCCAAATCGCGAATGCGGGTCGCATGCGAGGGGTGGGTGGACATGAATTCGGCGGTTTGCTGCCCCTGCGTGGCCTGGCTCATCCGTTGCCACAAATTGATGCTTTGGCGCGGATCGAAGCCGGCTTTGGCCATCAGATCGACGCCGATGATGTCCGCTTCGCTCTCCTGCGTCCGGCCGTATGGCATCAGGACGCCGTATTCCGCACCCAGCCCGAGCATGCCGAAAGCTGCCTGCCCCATCGTCGATTGCGGATTGGTCATTGCCTGGATAACCGACATGCCCGAATTGACCGCCAGTTCCTGCGAGGCCCGTTCCGCGCTGTGCTTGGCCAGGACGTGGCCGATTTCATGGCCGATCACCGCGGCCAGCTGGTCCTGATTTTCGACCACTTTGAACAGGCCGGTGTAGACGCCGATTTTATTGCCGGGCAAGGCGAAGGCGTTGAACGAATCGTCCTCGAATACCACGACTTCCCAATTGCCGCCGATGCCTGCTTGCGTGATGTTGCCTGCAATGCAACGGGCGACCTGATTGTAACGCGCGTTGGCGCTGATCGGCTTGTCCCGTTTCAACGTTTCAAAGGCTTGCAGGCCCATTTGGTCGACTTGCGATTCGGGCAGCAAAATGAGCTGTGAACGTCCGGTCGGACTGGTGATGCAGGCGGTTAAAGCGAATGCGGCCGCTAGTATGGTGCAAATTTTTTTCAACATGATGGCGGAGCTTTAAAGTTGGAAAAGGCCCATTTTAACGTATCTTGATTGATGCGGGTTGGATTAATGCGCGAGTATCGTGCTTGACCGAATCGGGTCTGGCATGGAGGCGCGGTGTGACGATCTTTTAAGGCAAGGACACTAAACCCGCATAAGTCAGCATCAGCCATTTGACTCCGGCGCCCTTGAAATTGATCTGCGCGCGTTCCTGGGCGCCCTGGCCTTCGAGTTGCAGGATTACGCCTTCGCCGAATTTCGCATGGTTGACGCGCTGGCCGAGTTTATACTGGCTAACCGAAAACGAAGCGGCCGGTTTCGCAGGGGCTGCCGCAATCGGGCGGCTCACATTCGCGCGCAGTCTGACTTCCTGGATGCATTCGGCCGGAATTTCGCGCAGAAACCGCGAGGGCCGGGGATAGCTTTCGCGGCCGTACAGGCGCCGGGACTCGGCATAGGTCATGTATAAGGTTTGCATCGCTCGCGTCATGCCGACATAGCACAACCGGCGTTCTTCTTCGAGGCGACTGGGGTCCTCGACCGATTGCTGCGACGGGAACAGGCCTTCTTCCATGCCGACCAGGAATACGACCTTGAATTCTAGGCCCTTCGCGGAATGCAGGGTCATCAACTGCACACAGTCATCAAAATCCTCGCCCTGCATTTCTCCTGCCTCGAGCGATGCATGCGCGAGAAACAGTTCGAGTGGGCCCAGATTGTCTTCATCGCCGATAGCCGGATCGAACAAGCGCGCGGCGTTAACTAATTCCTCGAGGTTTTCGACCTTTTCCTCGCCCTGCTCGGCCTTGCTGCTCTTATAAAACTCGATCAATCCGGATTTTTCGATGACCCGTTTGACCTGTTCGAACAGTTCCGTGCCTTTTGTTTCGTCGGCCAGCCGGCCGATCAGTTGTAGAAATCCGGCCAGCGCGTTTCCGGCCCGGGCGCTCAGCATGCCGTGTTCGATCATGGTAACCGCCGCGCGCCAGAGCGAGGTGCCTCGATCCCGGGCGATGATGCGTAGATCGTCGATCGTTTTGGCGCCGATGCCGCGCGTGGGGGTATTCGCGACCCGCTCGAACGAGATATCGTCGTCGCGGTTGGCGATCAGCCTGAGATAGGCCAGCGCGTTCTTGATTTCTGCGCGCTCGAAAAAGCGCAGTCCGCCATAGACGCGGTACGGAATGCCGGCCTGGACCAGCCGTTCCTCGAATTGCCGCGACTGCGCATTCGAGCGGTACAGGATTGCGACGTCCTGGCGCGCACCGCCTGCGTTGATCCAGGCGCGGATGCGCTCGATCACGAAAAACGCTTCGTCCTGTTCGTTGAATGCCGCGTACAACGAAATCGGCTCGCCTTCGCCGGATTCGGTCCACAGTTCCTTTCCCATTCGCCCTTCGTTGTGCGCGATCACCTGATTGGCCGCTTTCAGTATGTTGCCGGTCGAGCGGTAATTCTGCTCCAGCTTGACGACGTCGTGTCCCGGAAAATGTTTCTGGAAGCTATAGATATTTTCGATCCGCGCGCCGCGCCAGCCGTAAATCGACTGGTCGTCGTCGCCGACCACGAACAGATTGTTTTTGTCCTGCGTCAACAGGCGCAGCCAGGCG
The DNA here is from genome assembly GCF_035916875.1 of Methylomicrobium sp. Wu6. Lineage (NCBI taxonomy): Bacteria > Pseudomonadati > Pseudomonadota > Gammaproteobacteria > Methylococcales > Methylococcaceae > Methylomicrobium > Methylomicrobium sp. Wu6. Next base: position 16,432 of record NZ_JAXUHN010000049.1, on the reverse strand, counting down.
TATTGGATCGTATTGGTGTCCTGAAACTCATCGACGTGCACATGTTCGAAGCGCTGCCGGTAGAAGGACAGCACGTCCGGATTGTCGCGCATAAGTTCGTGCGCGCGGAGCAACAGTTCCGCGAAATCGACCAGGCCGGAACGGTCGCACAACTCCTCGTAAGCGCGATAAATTGCGATCATTTGCCGCTGGTACAGATCGCCGGTCTCCGGCATGTGCCGGGCGCGGACGCCTTCGTCCTTTTGCGCGTTGATGAACCATTGCACCTGCTTCGGCGGCCAGCGCGCCTCGTCCAGATTCAAGCCTTGCAGGATGCGTTTGATCACTCTGAGTTGATCGGCGGTATCCATCACCTGAAAGGTGTCCGGCAACTTCGCCTCTTTTGCATGTCGTCGCAACAGGCGGTGCGCGAGGCCGTGGAAGGTACCTATCCAAAAGTTATGCATTGGCCGTTGCAGCAGTTCCTCGATGCGTCCGCGCATTTCGCGCGCGGCCTTGTTCGTGAAGGTGACCGCCAAAATACCGTGCGGAGAGACGCCCTGCACCTGGATTTGCCAGACGATTCGGTGCACCAGCACGCGGGTCTTACCGCTGCCGGCGCCGGCCAAAACCAGCATTGCCTGCGAAGGCGCGGTGACCGCTTGACGCTGGGCATCGTTCAAGGGGTCGAGAAGTGAGGTGACGTCGATCATTTTATTGCTTGCACATTTTGTATGTCTGTGTATATTTGTCCGGCTCTGGGAATGACAGGCAGGGCCGTGTTTTGCGGCATGATAACAATTACACAGTGAGGGTAAGAAGATGAGTTTTGATTTTAAACGTATGTTGAAATTTGAACACAATGTCGGCGAGAAAGAAAAGAAATACCGTATTTACGGCGGCGCCGCACTATTTGTGATTTCGGTCGTTACCGCGTCGATTTTTTTATTGATTGCCGGCTGTGTGCTGATTGCGACCGGCTTTTGGGGCTGGTGCCCGGCCTATTCGGGATTCGGCAAGAATACCTGCGAAACGGCCGGCTCAGGTCCCGCCAGCGAATAATGCTTGGCAGGCTCAGAACACCGTCGGTCTTGTTCTGAGCCTAGCTTCGCCCGGACCTAGTCTTCTTTCCGAAACTCTCCTTCCAGAGCATCGGCAGGGGCCGCGCCCTGAGGACGGAAAGGGCTGCCCGATTGAATTACCTGAATCAAATGTTTTTCGATGATGTATTGAGCGACTTTTCGGCGCAACGGGGGAAACAGGCAAGCAAACCCTAGCAGATCGGTAATGAATCCTGGTGTCAGCAGCAACGCGCCGCCGATCAGCAGGATCGGTCCTTCAATGATCTCGTAGGTCGGAATGCTGCCTTGCGCAAGGTTCTCCTGGAAGCGCCGGAAGGTCTGAAAGCCCTGTTGTTTGAGCAGCCATGCGCCGAGTACGGCTGTAAAGACGACCAGCGCGATCGTCGGAAATGCGCCGATGATGCCGCCGACCGCCAGCAGCAAATAAATTTCGGCAAACGGGACGAGCAGAAGGAACAGGAACAATATTTGGAAAATTTTCATCTAAAAGCTTGGTTTTTGGTCTGACTAAGTTAAACAATATAAGGGTAATGCCGGCGAATTTCTAGCATAATATCCGCTTTTCACTTATTAGCCGGTACAACATGCCGAGCAACACCGAATTGATTCTTTGCACCTGCCCGGACCGGGACACGTCGGAAAAAATCGCCAAAAGGCTGGTCGAAGGCCGGCTGGCCGCCTGCGTGAACATCCTTCCCGCCCTGACTTCGGTTTATACCTGGCAAGACCGGCTCGAAACGGCCGAGGAACATCTGTTACTGATAAAAACGACAAGGGACTGCTATCCGGTCATCGAACAGGCGATACGCGAACTGCATCCCTATGAATTACCCGAAATCATCGCCTTGCCGATTGAGCAGGGTTTGCCTGGTTATCTGAACTGGATCGATGCATGCGTATCTATCAACTAATTTTTTTCTGTCTGTTGATCACTGCCCGAAACGCGGCTTTCGCGCTGAACGGCGAAGACTTGTTGCCGCCCGATCAGGCGTTCAAAATTTCGGCGCTGGCCCTGTCGCGCGGCCAGTTGGAATTTTCCTGGGATATCGCCGAGGGCTTCTCTCTATACCGGAAGAATTTACGCTTCGAGTCCAAGACCGAAGGCGTCGAACTCGGCACGCCCATCTTGCCGGACGGTAAAACCAAGCATGATGAAGTTCTCGGTGATACGGTTCATTATCGGAATAAACTGACGGTGCCGGTGCCGGTAAACGCCGGCGACGCTGCCGCATCGGTAACCGTGCTGGCGCGTTATCAGGGCTGCTCGGATGAGGGCGTCTGTTATCCGCCGCAAAAAAAGCTGCTCGAAATCGCTTTGCCTGCCGCGGCATCGGCCGCTTCCGCCAATCCGCTCTCGACTCTGGTCAAAGGCATCGCCGGCCTAGCCTCCTCGGCAGCCCAGGAGGAGTTGCTGAAGCCCGATCAGGCCTTCCAGTTTTCTGCATCGGTCGGGGATGCCAATACCCTGCAAGTGAACTGGCAGATCGCACCCGGCTATTATATGTACCGGGAAAAAACGCTGCTGCAATTGATCAATGCCGGCGGTACCACGCTGGGTACCTATAATATTCCGCGCGGCGAACCGAAAGAGGACCCGGAATTCGGGCGAGTCGAGATTTTTCATGACGAGCTGATTTTTGATTTGCCGTTGAACCGCGGCGGCCAAGCCGCGCAAACGATCACGCTGAAAGCGCAATATCAGGGCTGCGCCGAGCGCGGCGTTTGTTATCCGCCGATGAGCAAGGAAGTGACCCTGGACTTGCCGGTCGCTCAACAAATGGCGGCAGCCGCTCCGAAGCCGTCGCCCGAATTGTCCGAACAGGATCAGATCGTGCGCTTGCTCAAACAGGACCGTCTGGGTATGACTCTGGCCAGTTTCTTCGGCTTCGGCCTGCTGTTGGCGTTTACGCCCTGCATCTTCCCGATGATTCCGATTTTGTCCGGCATCATTGTCGGCCACCGCGCCATCACCACCCTGCGCGCGTTGTCGCTATCGCTCAGCTATGTCGTTGCATCGGCGCTGACTTATACGCTGTTCGGAATTTTGGCCGCGCTGTTCGGCGGCAATCTGCAAACGACATTTCAGCAGCCCTGGATCATTGCGACATTCAGCGCCGTTTTTGTCGCGCTGTCGTTGTCGATGTTCGGTTTCTATCACCTCGAATTGCCGAAGTCCTGGCAGGCCCGGTTGCATAATTCGAGCGAAAAGCACCGCGACGGTTCGCTCTGGGGTGCGGCGATCATGGGCTCTTTGTCCTCCCTGATCGTCGGTCCCTGTGTCGCCGCACCGTTGGCGGCGGCTTTAATTTATATCGGCCAGACCGGCGATGCGGTATTGGGCGGCAGCGCCTTGTTCGCGATGGGCATGGGCATGGGTGCGCCTTTATTACTGGTCGGCGCCTCGGCCGGCAAACTGCTGCCGAAGGCCGGAGCCTGGCTGAATGCAACCAAGGGTGTATTCGGCGTGATCATGCTGGCGATGGCGGTCTGGATGCTGAGCCGGATTCTGCCGCCGGCGATTACGATGCTGTTGTGGGCGATGCTGCTGATCCTGCCGTCGATCTATCTGAACGCGCTCGATCCTTTGCCTGAGCACAGCAGCGGTTGGAAGAAGCTCTGGAAAGGCGTCGGCCTGATCATGCTCGCTTACGGCCTGTTGTTGTTGATCGGCGTCAGCGGCGGCGGCACGAATCCTTTGAAGCCTTTGCAGGGCATTTTGATCAGCGGCGCGAGCGCGGAAACCAAAAAGGAAGGCATCGCCTTTCGGCGCGTCGCCAACCTTCAGGAACTCGAACAACGTATTCAGGAAGCCGGTGCGCAGCGCCGTTATGTAATGCTCGACTTTTATGCGGACTGGTGTATTTCCTGCAAAGAAATGGAAGCCTATACCTTTTCCGATCCGGCCGTTAAAAACCGGCTAAGCGAATTTGTGCTGTTGCAGGCCGATGTGACCCAAAATACGAAGGAGGATCAGGCTCTGCTCGCGAAATTCAACCTGATCGGCCCGCCGGCGATCTTGTTTTTCGGTCCCGATCAACAGGAGCGGGCTGCACAAAGGGTAATCGGTTATCAGGACAGCGAAGTCTTCATCGAAACATTACAACGGGTCAAACCATGAAACAAGCAGCCATCGTTATTTTACTCGGGCTCTTCGCCTTGGCCGGCGGTATCGCGTTGCGCTATAGTCTGTATCCTGCCCCGGAAACCGAAGCGTCGCCTTTGCCCGCATTCACGCTGCCCGATATATCCGGCAAAACCCGTTCGAGCGGCGAATGGCAAGACAAGATCTTAGTGATTAATTTCTGGGCGACCTGGTGCCCTTCCTGCCGCAAGGAAATGCCCGATCTGGTCGCGTTGCAGGAGCAATACGCGGCGCGGGGCATACAGGTGATCGGCATCGCGCTCGAGGACAAGGAACCGGTCGAAAAATATCTTGATACGGTCAAGATCAATTATCCGACGTTGATCGCCGGCGATCAGGGCATGGCGCTGGCCGCGCAAATGGGCAACCGGGCCGAAGCGGTCCCGTATACGGTCGTTGTCGATCGCCAGGGTATGATCCGGGAGCGGTATCTCGGCAAATTTTCGAAGCCGGATTTAGCAAAAAGCATCGATCAGGCGTCGGACTGAAACGGCATGGAGTTTCAGCTATTTTTCAGAATAGCGCTTAAACTCCAGCGTAATGACGCTATCTTCTCGGAAAATTAATATATTTAGCGTAGACTCTGCAAATTGTGTGGAAATTATGGGATAATTCCGCCGTTTTTCACTTGTAGGTTGCAGTCATGGCGACGATTACCGTATTGAACGGGCCAAATCTGAATTTATTGGGTATCCGCGAACCCGGCCATTACGGTAACAAGACGCTGGACGACATCAGGCAAGCCTTGGTCGGCATGGCCGAAGGCTTCAAGCATCGGCTGTTTTTTCATCAAACCAACGCCGAACACGAAATCATAGGTCAAGTGCATCAGGCCTATCATGACCGGGTCGATTTCATCATCATCAATCCGGCCGCATTCACGCATACTAGCGTAGCGCTTCGCGACGCCCTGCTCGCGACCCGAATTCCGTTCATCGAGGTGCATCTGTCCAATGTGCACGCGCGTGAACCGTTTAGAAAACACTCCTATTTTTCGGATATCGCCAAGGGCGTGATTTCCGGATTGGGTGCAACAGGATACGAACTGGCCTTACTGGCCGCACATCAGATATTAGCCGAGAGACATTAATCATGGATATTAGAAAAATAAAAAAACTGATTGAGATTATCGAAGAATCGGGCATTGCCGAAATTGAAATCAAAGAGGGCGAGGAATTCGTCCGCATAAGCCGTTACTCCGCAGCGCCCGCGCCGGTGGCTTATGCCCCTCAGCCGGTTGTACCCGTTGCGGCCCCTACAGTCGCGCCGGTCAGCGCGTCGAGCGAGGATGTGATCTGCGGTCATGTCGTCAAGTCGCCGATGGTCGGCACCTTCTATCGCTCCGCGTCGCCGGGCGCGAAGTCGTTTACCGATGTCGGCCAGAAGGTGCAGGTAGGCGATACGCTCTGCATTATCGAGGCGATGAAGATACTGAATCAGATCGAAGCTGATAAAAGCGGCACGGTCACCAAAATATTGGTCGAGAACGCCGAGCCTGTCGAATACGGCCAGCCGTTGTTTGTAATCGAATAACGGAGAGCCGCATGTTCGACAAAATTGTGATCGCCAATCGTGGCGAAATCGCTCTCAGGATATTGCGAGCCTGCCGGGAACTCGGCGTGAAGGTCGTCGCGGTGCATTCGGAAGCGGATCGTAATCTAAAGCATGTGCGTCTGGCGGACGAGTCGGTCTGTATCGGCCCCGCGCCGTCGGTCGACAGTTATTTGAACATTCCCGCAATCATTAGCGCGGCCGAGGTGACCGACGCCGAAGCAATCCATCCGGGCTACGGCTTTCTGGCCGAAAACGCCGATTTTTCGGAAAAGGTCAAACAAAGCGGTTTTGTGTTTATAGGCCCGAACGCGGACACGATCCGGTTAATGGGCGACAAGATTTCCGCGAAGAATGCTATGTTGGCGGCCGGCATTCCGTGCGTGCCCGGCAACGGCGATCCGCTTTCGGATAATCCCGAGAAGAACCTGAAACTCGCGCGCGAGATCGGCTATCCGGTCATCATCAAGGCGGCGGGCGGCGGCGGCGGACGCGGCATGCGCACCGTGCATACCGAAGCGGCGTTGTTGAACGCGATCGCGATGACCAAGGCCGAAGCCGCCAGCGCCTTCGGCAACGCGACGGTCTATATGGAAAAATTCCTTGAAGACCCGCGCCACATCGAGTTTCAGGTGTTCGCCGATGCGCATGGCAATGCCATTCACCTGGGCGAGCGCGACTGCTCGATGCAGCGCCGCCATCAGAAAGTCGTCGAAGAAGCGCCCGCTCCGGGCATCACCGAGGAACAGCGTAGGCAAATTGGCGAGCGCTGCGCGAAAGCCTGCATCGACATCGGCTATCTGGGCGCCGGTACGTTCGAATTCCTCTATGAAAAGGGCGAGTTTTATTTCATTGAGATGAATACCCGGGTGCAGGTCGAGCATCCGGTCACCGAGATGGTGACCGGCTTCGATATCGTGAAGGAACAATTGCGGGTTGCGGCCGGCGAGCCGTTGTCGATTCGGCAGGATCAGGTCAAATTGACCGGCCATGCGATCGAGTGCCGCTTGAACGCGGAAGATCCAAAGACATTCATGCCGTGCCCCGGCACGATCGATCAGTTCCACATGCCCGGTGGCCCCGGCATTCGCTGCGAAACGCATATCTATAACGGTTATAAGGTGCCGCCGTATTACGATTCGATGATCGGCAAGCTGATTGCGCACGGCGAAGACCGCCAGAGCGCGATTGCGCGGATGAACACCGCGCTTAGCGAAATCATCATCGAAGGCATCAAGACCAATATTCCGTTGCAGCAGGAAATCATGGGCGACAGCGCGTTCGCGGCCGGCGGGCAGAATATCCATTATCTGGAAAAGAAGCTCGGGCTTTATTAGCATAGCGTAGAGCGTGGGACCCCCCAGCCTGACGGGATATTCATCCCATCCGTAGCGTTTGGGGTGAAAATAGGCGCACTTGCTAAGCCGCGCGTATGCGCGATTTCTCCAAACGTGCGGGACCGGGTTACAAACCTCGTCCCGCGGGGTTTCACAATTCACTTTTTTATTTATTCCTCCGAATGGCCTGGCAGCAAATTACCGTAATTACCGATGAACAAACCGCTCCCGAAGTCGCCGAATTGTTCAGCGATCTCGGTGCGGTGTCGGTGACCTATATGGATGCCGAAGACGAGCCGGTGTACGAGCCCGCGATTGGCGAAACCAAGATCTGGAGCAACACCGAAGTGATTGCGCTGTACGAGATGGATACGGATCTTAAAGCTGTGTCCGCGCGTGTGCACCAGTCATTCGACGCGAATCTGCTCCGCGACTGGCGTCAGGAGCAGATCGAGGATCAGGCCTGGGAACGCGCCTGGATGGAATATTATCGGCCGATGAAATTCGGCGATAAACTCTGGGTTTGTCCGACCGGCCAGGAACAGCACGAACCGGGCACGGTCTGTATGCTGCTCGATCCTGGCCTTGCGTTCGGCACCGGCACGCATCCGACTACCGCGCTGTGCCTGGAGTGGCTGGCCGCGCGCGATTTGACGGGAAAAACCGTGATCGATTACGGCTGCGGCTCTGGAATTCTCGCCGTGGCGGCGGTACTGCTCGGCGCGAAAGTCGCGCATGCGGTCGATATCGATCCGCAGGCATTGACCGCGACTTTGAGTAACGCCGAAAAAAATGCGGTGCAAGACAAGATCCTGGTGTATCTGCCGGAGCAGTTGCCGAAGATGCGGGCCGACATTGTGCTGGCCAATATTCTCGCGAAGCCCTTGTGTGACCTCAGCGAAAGGATTTCCGACCTGGCCGTCGCGGGCGGCGCGTTGGTGTTGTCGGGCATTCTGGCCGAACAAACGGCCCAAGTCGAAGACGCTTACCGCGCCTTGATCGAATTGAACGCCCCGACGCAACAGGAAGACTGGATTCGCCTGGACGGCTTGAGACGCTAAACCGCGATGTTTACCCGCTGCCCCGAATGCCTCACCCCGCAAAGGATTACGCCGGTAGCGCTGCGCAGCGGCCGTGGGATGGTGCATTGCAAGCGCTGTTCCGCGATGTTCGATGCGCTGGCGACCCTGGCCGAGACCGAATTGCTGGCGGTCGCAGATGTGTTGCCTTCCGAGGAACCTTGGACCGAAAGCAATGCCCGGCATCGGTTAATCTGGCGTATCGGGCTGGCGCTAGGTGTTACGCTGTTCTTTGCGCAGTTGCTTTATTTTGAAGGCGGCAGCGCGCTACAGAACCCAAAATTCCGCCCGGCGCTCGAAAAGATTTGCGGCATATTGCATTGCCGCCTGCCGGATTATCAAAATCTGGCCGAACTGAGCGTCTTGCATAATTCGTTCAGCGAGTTGCCGAACCGGCATTATGCGTTCAAACTGGTTTTGAACAATGAGGCTGCATTTTCGATGCGCTATCCCGTCATCGGTCTGACCTTGCTGTCTTACGAGGGCCAGCCGTTCGCGCATCGGCTGCTTCAGCCGAACGATTATCTTGTCGGGCAGCCGGAACATGCGCGCCTGGCCGCGAACAGCGCGGCCGAAATCAGTTTTGAAATCGTCGCGCCGAAAACGAAGGTCGGCGGTTTTCATTTCGATCTCAGCTATTAAACCATGGACATCCCCGAACTTTTTTTAAAGAAAAATGAAGACAAACGCCTGAGGCTCGGGCATTTGTGGATCTTCAGCAATGAAATCGATATCAAGCGTTCGCCGCTGAGCCGATTTGCGCCCGGCGATCTGGCGCTAGTGGTCGCGCATGACGGCAAACCGCTGGGAACCGCGTATGTGAATCCGAATGCGCTGATTTGCGCGCGCCTGTTGTCGCGCAAACCGAATCTGAAATGCGGCGCAAATTTCTTTAAAGAACGGATCGCGACCGCGTTGGCGATCCGCGAAACCGTGTTCGATAAACCGTATTACCGTCTGGTATTCGGCGAAAGCGACGGCTTGCCGGGGCTGGTGATCGATCGTTTCGATCAGGTGTTATCCGTGCAGATCACCACGGCCGGCATCGAGCGGCGCAAGGACATTTTGCTTTCCGTACTGGTCGACTTGTTGAATCCGGCCGCCATCGTGATGAAAAACGACAACAGCCAGCGCCAACTCGAAGGTCTGGACCTGGAATCGGCTGTCGTTTTCGGCGAACTGCCGGATCCTTTGATCATCGAAGAAAACGGTGCGCGTTTCAGGGTCGATATTTTAAAGGGTCAAAAAACCGGCTGGTTTTACGACCACCGGATGAGCCGGGCGGAACTAGCCCGTATCGCGAAAGGCAGGCGCATTCTGGATTTGTTTTCTTACACCGGCGCCTGGGCGATTCCTGCGGCGCTGGCCGGCGCGCTCGATGTGACCTGTGTGGACGGTTCCGAATCGGCGCTGCAATTGGCGCGCGAAAATGCCGTCTTGAACGGCGTCGAGGACAAGATGCAGTTCGCGCATAGCGATGTGTTCGATTTTTTGAAAGAGGCGCGCCAGGAACGCCGGCTCTATGATATGATCGTGCTAGATCCGCCGGCGTTGATCAAGCGCAAAAAGGATTACCAACAGGGCTATGAGGCGTATCGCCGGCTGAACCATCTGGCGTTACAGGTGCTGGCGAAAAACGGCGTGTTGATCTCCGCCTCCTGTTCGTTTCATTTGAGCCGGGACGATCTGCATGAAATCCTGCGCTCGTCCGGCCGCCATATCGACCGGCATTTGACTTTTATCGCTCAGGGCGGCCAGGGGCCGGATCATCCGATCGATCCCGCGATCTCGGAGACCCAGTATTTGAAAACCTTTTTTTGTTCGGTTTCGTCCGCTTTATAAAGTCATTGAGGCATCTTGATGACCAAGGTAAAATACCGAGAATCTTGCGTTCTTTGCGGTCAGCCTGTCGAAATCGCGGGCTTTACGTTGGAAACGCCAGACGGAATTTCAAAGTTTTGCTGTGCCGGCTGCTTGAGCATTTATCAACTGCTTAACGATAAAAATTTGCTATCGACAAGCACTTCATCACCAAAAAACGAGGATAAAGAGTAAATGAAAGCCTGTGAATCATGTTCCGGCCGCGCCGAAATCGGCAAATATCACAAACAGGTTCCGGTTTGGCGCCGAGCTGTCGGTTTGGTCTTTGTGTATCTGCCGATCATTACCTTACCGTTCGTGTTTATCAGCGCTTATTTGACTTATTATCATCTGATTCTGATCGGCGGCCGGAATATCAAGCCGTTTTCGGCGTTTTTGCCGGACCGCGCTAGCCACCGTTACGATTTGAAAAACCAAATCACGATGGATGGTTCATTCAAGGCAAGTTTGTCGCAGTCGAAACTGTACTGGATTCTGAATTGCACCTGGTATTGCCCGGTCAGCGTCGCGGTTTTCGAATGGCATGCCTACATGGTCAAGATCGTCGAAAACTGGTGGTGTCCGTTCGCGCATGAAAAGAAGTCCGGTTACAGCAACGCGAAGATCGATCAGTCTTTCTGGCATATTTATCCTGAAGACCGCGTCAAACTGAACAAGGAAGATCTCGACAATCCGATCTGGAATGAAGAAGCCGATACCGAAGCGGCCAAAAGCAGCAACGGTTCGGCCGGCTGATTGAATTCAAATCCGGCTGTCCGGCCGGATTTAGTAGGGGAGCGGCCCATTTGCCTGCCGCCCCCGCAGAATTGTAAGTACAGGATCGTTCCTGACTCCCAAACGTAAGCACTGCATTAGCAAGACGCCGGCGCCCCGGCCCGATTATCCCGACCGCCGACGCGGGTTTTACTTTCTGTTTTTTTCTGTGTGGAACCCGATGCGAATAGGTCCCTACCCGCTCGCGAACAATGTGCTTTTGGCGCCGATGGCCGGCATTACCGACCGGCCGTTTCGCGAAATTTGTAAACGCTTCGGCGCGGGTCTGACCGTTTCGGAAATGACCGCTTCGAATCCGGCCTTGCGGCTACATGCACGTACGCTGTTGAAAGCGGACGGAGAAGGCGAAAGCGGCCTGCGTTCGGTACAGATCGTCGGCACCGATCCTGTGCAAATGGCCGAAGCGGCCCGATTCAATGTCGAGCGCGGCGCTCATATTATCGACATTAACATGGGCTGTCCCGCCAAGAAAGTCTGTTCGGTCGCGGCAGGCTCCGCATTGCTGAGAGACGAAGCTCTGGTAAGCAGGATTCTCGACACGGTGGTCAATGCGGTAGAGGCGCCGGTCACGCTCAAGATCAGAACAGGTTGGGATTTACAGAATAGAAACGCGGTTGCGATAGCGAAAATCGCCGAAAATGCCGGCGTCGCCGCCTTGACCGTGCATGGACGGACGCGAGCCTGTAAATTCAACGGCGAGGCCGAATATGACACGATCGCGGCGGTCAAGCAGGCGGTTCGGATTCCGGTGATCGCGAACGGCGATATCGATAGTGCCGAAAAAGCCCGATCCGTTCTCGATGCGACCGGCGCCGATGGCGTGATGATCGGCCGCGCCGCTTGCGGTAACCCGTGGCTATTCGAGCAGATCCAGCATTTTTTTCTCGCTGGCGACAAGCATTGGCAGCCGACCGCGACGACGATCGTCGGCACGATTGAGACGCATCTTGAACAATTGTATGGATTCTATGGCGAGTCTGCCGGTGTTAAAATCGCCCGCAAACACATCGCCTGGTATCTGGGGCGTTTTGACTCGATTGGCCGGGATGTCAGTCAGGCGCTGAATGCATCCAACAATGCAACAGAGCAAATGCGTTTGATGCAGTCAGTACTGGACTTTTTAACGTAACCGTCGGAATTAGCATCCTATGGAAACATCAAAATTAATACCCTTTCATATATATGATCGCAGAGACGGTGATCAAGTGGACCGCAGAGAAATTGATTTGAACCTCAAAGAGCCAGCATCTCCGCCCCTATCGGCTTATGTTAAACAGGCCGTTGATCTGTATTTTGCCCAGATGAAGGACCACGACGTGGTCAATCTGTACGAGATCGTGATGAACGAAGTCGAAAAACCTTTACTCGAGTCGGCTCTGCGACATTCCGGTTATAATCAGACCAAAGCCGCGAAGGCCTTGGGGCTGAGCCGCAGCACCCTGCGCAAAAAGCTGGAACAGCACGGACTGTCTTGAACGGGTCCGAGACCCGTACCCGATTTTATCCACATAGCTATTTTCCCATGAATAAAACCATTACCCGCGCGCTCGTCAGTGTTTCCGATAAAACCGGGATCGTCGATTTTTGCCGCCAGCTCAACGAGCTTGGCATCGTGATACTTTCAACCGGCGGCACCGCCAGGACGCTGGCGGAACACAAGATACCGGTCACCGATGTTTCCGATCATACCGGCTTTCCCGAGATGATGGACGGCCGCGTCAAAACGCTGCATCCGAAGATTCACGGCGGCATTTTGGGTCGGCGGGGCATCGACGATCAGGTGATGGACGCGCACGGCATCGATCCGATCGATCTGGTCGTGGTCAACTTGTATCCGTTCGAACAGACGATCAGCAAGCCCGATTGCGATCTCGAAACCGCAATCGAAAACATCGACATCGGCGGGCCGACGATGATTCGCGCGGCCGCGAAAAACTATAACGATGTCGCGGTCGTGGTCGATCCGGCCGACTATGCATCAGTGCTGGCCGAGCTGAAGGCCCAGCACAACAGCCTGAGCTCGGCGACGCGTTTCAAACTGTCGCTGACCAGCTTTGCCCATACCGCGCGCTACGATACCGCGATTGCGGCCTATCTGGCCAAGCTCGATGGGCAACCGTTTCCCGAAACGTTGAATCTGCAATTCTATTTGAAAGAAACGATGCGCTACGGCGAGAATCCGCATCAGGGCGCCGCCTTTTATCGGGAAAAAAATCCTGCGCCTGGCACGATCGCTGCGGCGGAACAGTTGCAGGGCAAGGCATTATCCTACAACAACATCGCCGACGCGGATGCGGCGCTCGAATGCGTCAAATCCTTCGACCGGAAGCCGACCTGCGTGATCGTCAAGCATGCGAATCCGTGCGGCGTGGCCGAGTCCGAGTCGCTGCTGGCCGCCTATGACCGCGCCTATGCGACCGATCCGACTTCGGCCTTCGGCGGCATCATCGCGTTCAACCGCGAACTCGACGAAGAAACCGCGGCCGCGATCATTGGTCGCCAGTTTGTCGAAGTGATCATCGCGCCGGCGGTCAGCGTCGGCGCGCGGAACGTGTTGGCCGCGAAACAGAACGTGCGGGTATTGGAAGCCGGCGCCTGGCAAAGCGCCGAAACGCCGGGCTTCGATTTCAAGCGTGTTGCGGGCGGGCTGTTGGTGCAGAACCGGGACAATGGCCAAATCGGCGTGCACGACGTCAAGGTCGTCAGCAAGCGCGCGCCGACCGCCGAGGAACTCAGCGATCTGCTGTTCGTCTGGAAAGTCGCGAAATTCGTCAAATCGAATGCGATCGTATACGGCAAAAACCGGCAAACGGTCGGCATCGGCGCAGGGCAGATGAGCCGGGTGTATTCAGCCAAGATCGCCGGCATCAAGGCGGCCGATGAAGGCCTGGTCGTACCCGGTTCGGTCATGGCATCGGATGCGTTCTTCCCGTTCCGGGACAGCGTCGACGCGGCCGCCGAGGCCGGTATCACCGCGATCATCCACCCCGGCGGTTCAATCCGCGACGAAGAGGTGATCGCCGCGGCCGACGAGCACAACATCGCGATGGTCTTTACCGGCATGCGCCATTTCAGGCACTGATCAATCAAGCGCATTTTCTCTTTTCTTGCGTTGATAATTTTTCTATTTGAATATTATGCAGATACTCATCGTCGGCAGCGGCGGCCGTGAACATGCCCTGGCCTGGAAGGCCAAACAATCTCCGAAAGTCGAAAAAGTCTTTGTCGCACCCGGCAATGCGGGCACCGCGCTGGAGCCCGGCGTCGAAAACGTCGCGATCGCGGTCGATGACATCAATGCCTTGCTCGACTTCGCCAAACAACAAGCCATCGGCCTGACCATCGTCGGCCCCGAGGTGCCTCTGGTGCTCGGCATCGTCGACCGTTTTCAGCAAGCGGGCCTCCCGTGCTTCGGTCCGACCGCCGAGGCAGCGCAGCTCGAGGGTTCGAAAAGTTTCTGTAAGGATTTCATGGTTCGCCACAAGATTCCGACCGCCGCCTATCAGTCCTTCACCGATAAGGATCAGGCGATCGCCTACATCCGGAAGCAAGGCGCGCCGATCGTGGTCAAGGCCGACGGTTTGGCCGCCGGCAAGGGCGTGATCGTCGCGCAGAGCGAACAGGAGGCGATCGATGCGGTAGAGGACATGCTGTCCGGCAACGTCTTCGGCGAGGCCGGCAGCCGGGTCGTGATCGAGGAATTTCTGCAAGGCGAGGAAGCCAGCTTCATCGTGATCGCCGACGGCAAAAATGCGCTGGCGATGGCGACTTCGCAGGATCACAAGGCCCGCGACGACGGCGATAAAGGCCCGAACACCGGCGGCATGGGTGCGTATTCGCCGGCGCCGGTCGTGACGCCCGAAATCCACCGATGCGTGATGAATGAGGTGATCGAGCCGACCCTGAAAGGCATGGCCGAGGACGGCCTGCCGTACACCGGCTTCCTGTACGCGGGCCTGATGATCGCCGCCGACGGTTCGATCAAGGTGCTCGAATACAACTGCCGCTTCGGCGACCCCGAAACCCAGCCGATCATGATGCGGCTGAAAAGCGATCTGGTCGAACTCTGCGAAGCGGCTTTGGCCGGCAAGCTCGAGCAAACGACGAGCCAATGGGATCCGCGCCCCGCGCTCGGCGTGGTGATGGCCGCCGGAGGTTATCCCGACGCCTATCAAAAAGGCGCGGTGATCAAAGGCCTGCCGACCACCGAAAGCAGGGACAGCAAGGTCTTCCATGCGGGCACAGCGCAATCCGGCAAGGACGTGGTGACCGCCGGCGGTCGCGTGCTTTGCGCCTGCGCGCTGGGCGACACGATCGCCGAGGCCCAGAACAAGGCCTACCGTCTGGTCCGCGATATCGATTGGGACAATGTTTATTACCGGAGCGATATCGGTTTCAAGGCAATCGATCGCAGCTTGTAAGGCGGTTGCCGATCCTATTGGCACAATTTCGCAGGACAGCTTCATGGCCTCGATAAAATGTGCGGGCGGGTTTGCAAAACTCGCCCGGCATAGGTCGGGAAAAAGCGCCCTGACCGAACCGCCACTTGCCAAAAATAACGACCGGTAGGATGGGTAGAGCGATAGCGAAACCCATCGCATCAGTGGTTGATTGTGATGGGTTACGGGTGTTAACTTGCCGCCAGTTGTAGTTGAAGCCTCGATGTAGCGCAGCGGAATCGAGGCTTCAATCTTCGTATTCCGGTTCTCCCCCAACCGAATCGCACTCTGTTCCAGATGCCCAATCCAAGGGTAATAACCCCAGCTTTACGTAACGGTGGAACGATGAAAAGGGCCAATCCGCGACTTGGTTTACCAAGCCATGTTCAACCGGATTGAAGTGGATGTAGTCAATATGACGGTTGAGGTCTTCATCATCCCGAATCGTATGCTCCCAATAGCGGCGCTGCCAGACGAGCGTGCTGCCGTCTCGACGTTTTTCGACTGGAATACCGGATTTTGCGATTAGGCGGCTGAAGTTTGATGATGGCCTTCCATCGTGCCGGATAATCGCTATCGCCGGGCGGCAATGTCCAGATGGAGTGAAGATGATCGGGTAAAATGACAATGGCGTCGATTTGAAAAGGCTGTGAACGAAGCGTATCTCGGAATGCCTGGCGTAACAAGTCGATCGATTGCGTCAATTGCCGGGATTGGCGATTGCGTAATGCGACGGTAAAAAAATAAGTGTCGCCAGGAACGAAATTACGTCGGTAGTTGATCATGCAAGCGGGCGAATGGAAGATTACCCGCATTCTCTCACAAATCCGCTTCAGGCCAATAGACAGAATCCGTAGAAATCGTAGCCTCGATGGAGCGCAGCGGAATCGAGGTTTGTCGAGGCCGGTATGTTCCATATCACCCAAAACCAGTTAATCGAAGTTCCATGTAAAAACAAAAAACCACCCAAGACGGTATAACGGTTTGGGTGGGTAAGTTGGCTCCGGTGATCCTCGATTCCGCTGCGCTGCATCGAGGCTACCTTGCTACCCCCAATGCCATTAAGTTAAGAGAAGCTTCGCTCCTTCTCCCTTCGGGAGAAGGCTGGGATGAGGGGATCAAAATAAAGTATTTTTCCTTATTTTTGATCCTCCTCACCCCAACCCTC
>NZ_JAXUHN010000048.1:0-50394 GCF_035916875.1 Methylomicrobium sp. Wu6 | reverse complement strand
AATGCAGCTGCAAAAGTTTCAATCCGCTCCCGGCGGTTAGGCCGGGAGATACGTGCACATTCGAATCGATTATTGATTATGCAAATGTTTCAATCCGCTCCCGGCGGTTAGGCCGGGAGATACCTTCTTTTTTGCAGTCTGAAAAGCAACGGCAAAAGTTTCAATCCGCTCCCGGCGGTTAGGCCGGGAGATACAATAGCAGGGTGTGAAAGGTGCACCGCGTAGAATCGTTTCAATCCGCTCCCGGCGGTTAGGCCGGGAGATACTCTTCGAAAACTGCTGGAAAAAACGGCATGGTCGGGTTTCAATCCGCTCCCGGCGGTTAGGCCGGGAGATACCACGAATGCCGGCGCTCGGTGCGCGAACGTGAACGTTTCAATCCGCTCCCGGCGGTTAGGCCGGGAGATACCCGACACCGGTAACGATAGCAACCAACGCAATAAGTTTCAATCCGCTCCCGGCGGTTAGGCCGGGAGATACTCTTCATATCTACGCCCAACATTGCAAAAATCAAAGTTTCAATCCGCTCCCGGCGGTTAGGCCGGGAGATACGGCCTTTGAGATGCGGGCGAAAGTTCGCAAAGTGAGGTTTCAATCCGCTCCCGGCGGTTAGGCCGGGAGATACCGTTGAGGAAGCCGTTAAGCAATTGCTGGAAGAAAGTTTCAATCCGCTCCCGGCGGTTAGGCCGGGAGATACACCATTGCAAAGGCATGGGCGATCGCCCCGGATGCGTTTCAATCCGCTCCCGGCGGTTAGGCCGGGAGATACCCAGAGCCGAGTGGCGGCGCGCCCGTGCATGAAGGTTTCAATCCGCTCCCGGCGGTTAGGCCGGGAGATACTTTGAAACAGTTTTTCAAGGTCAGTGGGAACGGTGAACGTTTCAATCCGCTCCCGGCGGTTAGGCCGGGAGATACTCGCAGGCGCTCAGATCAATGACCAGGTTGCCCTCGTTTCAATCCGCTCCCGGCGGTTAGGCCGGGAGATACGTCATCGCACCATAATAAAGCTGTACCTGCCCAACGTTTCAATCCGCTCCCGGCGGTTAGGCCGGGAGATACACCGACCGGAGGCGGATTCGAGAGAATTTTTTTTGTTTCAATCCGCTCCCGGCGGTTAGGCCGGGAGATACTGCCTTATTGCAAGGCAATGACGATTATAGCGATTCTTCCGTAGTAACGCGAATAATCCAAGCGGCTTCATTCCCTTCATTGTTTGTTACCTTCAATTATGCATATAATGCTTACATTTCATGCATTTAATTCTCTCGCGAACCCGCCCGGTTTTGGGCATCACTCCCGGTTCGCGGATTTATACGATCAAAGCTCCTTCAAAATCGATCGCCCGGTTGTTACCGAATTGCTCTCGGTTTTTTTCTATCGGCTCGATGATACGGTAAATTCTCAAGCTGTCCTCGCTTTCGTCGATCTCCTGCAACAACTGCTCCTTCAGACGCGCCATTTCCATCGTATTGACCTGGCATTCGAACACCGATTTCTGCACCCGTTGCCCGTAATTCAAGCAGACTTTCGCAACGCGCCGCAAACGCTTGCGGCCGGCGCTGGTTTCGGTCGAAACGTCATAAGTGATCAGAATCATCATGGCTATTGTTGCAGATAAGGCACATAGTCTTCGACATCGCCGCGCAGGTAGCGCGCCAGCAGCCGCGCCTGAATCTGCGGAATCAGCCCGATCGAAACCGATTGACCCAAAACCGGGTGGATAAGTTCTTCCTGCTTGCGCGCCTGATAAGCCGCGATCACGGTCTTGCGGCCGTTATCGTTCAGCAATACGCTGCCGCCGTCGCGTTTGTCGAAATCCTTGTCCTTGATTTGTTCGCGGTTGATCAGTGTAAGCGCCAATCGGTCGCATAGTGGCGCGCGAAACTCCTCCAAAAGATCCAACGCCAGAGATTCCCTGCCCGGCCTAACCGCATGCAAAAAACCGAGCTGCGGATCGAGCCCGACCGTTTCCAACGCCGAGCGGCAATCGCCCAGCGTCAGCGCATACAAAAACGAAATCAGCGCATTGAAACAATCTCTGGGCGGTCGACGGTTGCGGGTCGTGAAGGCAAAGGTCAATCTTGCCGACGGCCGGATCACAAGGGATAAGGCGGCAAAATAAATACGCGCGGCATCACCCTCCAGGCCACGGGCTTCGTCTGGATTTTGCGCATGCGCCAGCTTCTTCAGGTTATTCGCCAACGACCGCGCCGCTTGCACAAGAGCCGCCTTTTCCTGATCGTCTTTACTGTCGCGAGCACCGCGCATCAGCACTTGCCGGCTGTTGCGGATTTTCCCGGCGATGAAGCGCTGGGCGAGACGCAAAATCTGCCGCTCATCGTCCCCTGCCCTGAATTGCGCCTGGCGCAACAGGATATTGCCGTTGACTGGGCCTTCCATCCTGGCTTGAAAACGGCCGGAACGATTGAGCCAAACAATGCTGCGGCCATCGGCGGCGCAGCGGCCCAGCAAAGCCGGGCTGAGCATCACGTGATCAAACAGCACGAAGGCGCTCAAATGATGCAACGGCACCTGCAAGCGTTTTTCTTTTTCGATCATCACGCACACCGTTTCGCCTTCCAGCCGCAAGTAAGCGTCCGGCAGGGTGACATATAAGGTATTCAGAAGCTGCTTCATAGGTTCTCCGGCTCCGAGTCCACATCAAACAACTGCCCCGACAATTCACGCAGACGAATTTTGCCGTTGATCAGATCGGGATTGCAAAGTTCATTCAACGAGCATTGCGGGCAGCGTTTGACGTCGTTTATCGGCGGCGGGCACTGCTGTTGGTCGAGCATCTTGCTGACCGCCTCGACGGTTGCGGCCACTTCGGCGCGCAATTGTTGATCGATAGCCAGCTCCCGTCTTCGCCGCGATTGGGTATGATAAATGGCCCCGGCCGGAACCGATATATTCATCATCTCTTCCAGGCACATCGCCTGCGCGGCCAGTTGCAGGTCGTCATTCAGCCATTGCTTGCGTTTGCCGTGTTTGTATTCGACCGGAAAGACGCTGCCGTCGGGATGGAACTCGACCACATCGCAGCGGCCGCTCAGCCCCAAACGCTCCGACCACACCGGCAACGCAAACTCCACGCGCACGCCGGCTTTGATTTCGTGCGCTAACTGATCGACGCGTTCATGCTCGCGGCTGCCGCTCTCGGTGTGCACATTGTCGGTAAACTCGCCTTCCGCGTGGATCAGATAGCAGCGCCTAGGGCAGTAGGCGTACTGGTTTAGCGCGGAAATGGGAATCGACTCAGGCGGATTCATCGCCGATCTCCCGCAACAACGGCCGGCTAAGGCTTTCATTGAATAACAGACGAACGCTCATACCGCGACTTTACCGGCAGCGATAGTCTTTTTCCTCCCGAAATATTCAGCGGCAAACGAGAGCGCGACCAAAACGTCATCGCGGCTGAGGTGCGGATAAGCAGACAAAATATCTTCGGTCGTCCAGCCGTCCGCCACTCTGTCAAAAATCAGCTCAACCGAAATGCGCGTCCCTTTGATGATGAACTTTCCGGCGAGAACGTCGGGATCAACGGTGATACGGTATTTCCAGTTCATGGCTACCTCAAATGTTATATGCCGCCTACACAACGGCTAATCCAAACTATCGTTACCACAGCCGTTCGATCGGATAAGCGGAAAGCTACTGATCGGCGCTGAGCAATAATTCATTCACTTCATTCAGGAAGATTTCCTTGGCTAATGGCAACGCTCGCGGATCGCCGGTCACCAGCCAAAGAAAAGCGCACGTGTCGAGCAAGATTTTCATTCAAAATGCTCCATGAAATCGTCCTGTAGTTGATCGAAATCCGGCATGATTTCCACCATACCCTTGGCTTCGCCCAAACGGCGCTTGATCGGCTTTTGCTGATAGGCGATCAGGCGCGCGACAGGCTTATTCGCCCGCGCAATGATGATTTCATCGCCGTCTTCAACCTGCTGAATCAATTGAGACAACCGGGTTTTGGCTTTGTGGATGTTGATGGTTTGTTTCATACGTCATCGCTTAGCTAAACTGTTGATTGGATTATAACGGTTTTTACAACCTCAATATTCTTACGATTTCGACAACAAGCCAATATTACGCATCCTGAACGACCATGGCGGATTATTTTGAAATAAGTTCGACACCCGCCGGTAAACGGTCTTTATGTACTGTGACTTCGTAATCGGCAAATTTACGCGGCGTATCGACGCCTTCCCGCTTATTAATCGCAACGATGCTCCCCAAATCCAGCAATTTATGTGCAGGAGCACAGCCCAGCATCGCCTGTTTCTTGCGTTGTTCCAAATCGGTATCGGTGCCGACGTGTTTGAAAATGTATAGCCCACGGCACGACATCATGCCTTTGCTGGCGGAACGGTCATGATCGTACATATTCAACAGGGCCTCCCATAACAGTTCCAAATCCGTTTCGCTGAAACCAGTGTCTTGCGCCAGATTGGCGCTGATAAATCCTTTCGCGGCATATAAACCGTAGGGAATCAGGTTTTTGCGGCCCATCGTGCGCAGTTGGTCTTCAGGCTGTTCGCGTTCCCATTTTTGAAAATCGTCCAGACTCTTTGCTGCCTTGACATCTTCGGTCACCGCCATTCGGGTTACCGAAATGTCCAACGGCAACACTTTATCCAGCGAACGAGCAAACGAAAATTGCACGGCTCCGCGCACTTGCCCGGCATTGGCGCCGGTGCTCATCACGGCACCAAAGGTGCGAACATCATAGAAATTCTTGCACATCCAGTCGCGCGCCAGCCTGACTTTATCCTTGGATGCTTTGCCCTTTTCGGGAATTTCGCCGTTAGCCTGCAAATGCGATTCGGCGATAGGCCGGTTTAAATTGGTCGCATGCTCGATAAAAATCGCGTCCGGACGTTCGTTATTTTTGGCGATTTGCACATAATTTCTAATCCGACGTTTCAGTGCAACATCCGAAACCAGTCCGTACATATCTTCCGGGTCTATGCGCGGGGCGTTGCCCGCATCGGGATCGCCGTTCGGATTGCCGTTTTCACAATCGAACAAGAATAAAAATTCGTAACGGTTTTCGATGCTCATCAGTTTTCTCCTTGTGCTTCGTTTTGTTTTGCTTGTTTTTTTGCTTTGTTTTCAGCCATGCGCGCCCTGTTTTCTGCCAATTGCTGGTAGTAACCCAGCGCAAACAGGCTTTGTTCTTCCAAATCCAACGTTTTGGGGATTTGGGTCATCGCATTCATGATTTCAGCGATGTGGTTTTCAAATTCAAACGCCAGACCGCCGCCGAGCTTGTTTAAATGGTTTTTCGCGTTGCTCATCAACTGACCGATGCGTAAAGCTGGAGCCTGGCTCGCTGAGGTGTAATAGCGTTGCACGACACCCGCGCCGACATCGCCTAATGCGGCATATTGCAAATCGGACAGCACGGCGAGTAAACGCCCGCATTGATAGGCGGGGCTTGGGTGTGCTGGATTTAGTTGGTGATTCATGTGTTCATCTCCTTTATTGCGGATATGAAAAGCCTTGATCAAACCCATGCGCGCATGATTTTGCGGCTCTTCGTTAATGACTGCTTTGCGCGATTCCAATACAGCCTGACTAAAGGCAGCGAACGGAATCGGTTTATTTTTATTCAGCGCGGTGCGCCAGAGTTCGTTTATTAATGGCGCGGGAGCGTCTTTCAGTTCCCTCACCAGACCACCGACCACTGCCAGAAATTTAAACGGCGGTGCAGCCTTACCGCCATCTCTGGCAATGATTTGCAGATCATCAAACCAAGCGCTGATATGTTCCAGCAATTCGGTTAGCTGGCCTTGCTGCCAGTCGCGTACCATGACGCGACCGGATTGCCCTGATACGGTCAACACGAAATAATGGTTATCAAGCAAGTCAGGGCGCTGACCGGTATTAATAGCGGATAATAACTGTTTGGGGCGAGTCTCTTGCCCGGCCGGCGGTTCGCTGGGATTCTCAAGCTCGGCAAACATATTGTCTTCATCGTGTTCCAGCGAGTGCCCAAACCAATAAACGGCCAATCCATTGATTAAACGAATGCTTTGCTCGGCAATCAGATGATTGAAAGCCTCTGCATAATTTTTCGCGGTGACTTCATCGGTAGCGGCATTAGCAGATTTTTTCAGGCCGTAAGACTGGAATGCCTCTTTGTCAAAACCGATAAACACGTCGCCGGTACCCAAGCCGCCAACGGAGGACAAACCCTTAATTTTCGGGTGTGTCTCGACCGGTTTGATCGCACAGCCTGTCAATAAACATCGCATAATCTCGACATCGGAAGCTGAGCCTTCTTCTCCGTTTCCGTTGATTTGTCGACGCTGTTTTCTCCACCAGTCATGCCAAAGCGTTGACTTGACAGGATACTGATCTGCGATCAATAGGGTCGCGCTATCGATTGATTTTGGCTTTGGTTGTTGCTCTTCTATAAGAGCCTGCAACTTTTGCAATTGCTCATCATTACTTAACGCCAAGACGGCAATTCGTAACTCGGGACAATCGGCTCCGGCTTGTTCGAGTAATTGAACAAAATAGTCGTGCTTCGTTTTGTATTTTTGCGCCTCGTTTACAGGCGTATCCTGCTTATAAAAAAGCGCAACAACGGCTAACGATTCAATCAAAAACTGACTCCTCGTCACTCCGCCCGCAATCATTTCGCCCTGAGACAAATCCGGGCTACGAGGAAAGGACAAGCCGTTCTTACCGTCACCCACTGCAACGATACCATTAATTTGCGCTTGCTTGTCGATCACGATCGCCCACTTTACAGTTTTAACGGTAAAACCGGGCTCGGACTGTAACCCCGCTCGCTCCGCAAAAGCCAACACTTCATTCAACATGGCCCGCTCCGTCCACTTTATGAACCGAATCGCTATGGTATTCAGGCACTTCCAATACCCCACCTTTCAATTGCGCATGAAACACGCTGATAGAGGGGGCAGCCTGATTGTCATTCGCCTTGTGCAAGTCGAACACATCGTAAAGCATCCAGCCCAAATCAAGGTCCAGATCGACTGGCCCCTTGTCTGGCGGCGTATTTACCAATTCAAAATAAGCCGGAAACTCCCGGCAACCGAAGAAAGGCTGATAAAAACATTTTCCCTGAGCGGCGCGCCGTTCGAACTGGGCGTTCAACGCATTCAAATTTGCGCGAGGATCCCTGCATTGGATGTGCGCATAAATGCGATAACGAACGTTTTTTAGCGCCATCATTTGCCGCTGCGTCCGCCCTTTTTGATCGGTTCCCAGTTCGGCTTGGGTGCCGTCGGCCCATAAAGGGCTGATTTCCTTGGTGCCATTCATCCATTTCTGTACTTCGGCAGTCGAGGCTTTATCCTTCACTTCATTACGGCGCAGGGCGATATATTTGGGCGAATGGAGCAGTTCGATCCGTTCCACTTGCCAGTAAAAGTTGTACTCCTTTTTAAAATATATCGCGTCGAAGATGCCGCGCGCAGAAGAAGGGGTGATGATCGGGTAGCTATAGCGTTCCACTTTCATTTCCGGTCGGCTAAAACAGGCGAAATCGCCCCATACTTCCAGGCAGTGTGTTCGTTTACTCATAATGATTGCTCCGTGATATTTTTTATGCTATCCAACAGTTCAGGCTGTCAGGTTTCCGATACCCGAGTTTTTCATCGTAATCATGCAAGTTGGCCGCGATAAACCAGTCATCTTGCCGATAGTGTTTGCCTTGTCTGAAAGCTTGCACCGGCAACAAACTATCCCATACCGGATCATCCGGTCTAGGCCGGTAAAGGCTGATGCTTGAACTGCGCGCCCGTTTTATCCACTTGACGGTCAAACCTTGTTGTTCGGCCTGCAACTTGAGTTGTTCGAAGCGTTCAAGATCATAAGGGACCACGACGTTGATGGCGTCATGTTTAATCAGCCGATAATGGTGCGCGACCTCCGGAAAATTCAGGTTTTTGATCGCCTCATAAAGCGGTTTGGCAAGCTGCCCGGGGTCCGCCACGGTATAAAGACGCTTGTAATAGCGTTGAATGACATCGGGGTTGTATAAATCAAATGCGTCGTCCAGCTCATTTTTAAGGCTTAACGCGACACCCGCAGCCTGTTCATAGGTTGCGTCAGGATATAAGCGGCCATCGCAAGCGGGAATAAAGATAACCGCTTGCCCAACCTCCAAACGCCCTTCTCGGTTACAGCGCCCGGCCGCCTGAATGATGGCATCCAACGGCGCAAACGCGCGATAGACAACCGGAAAATCGACATCGACACCCGCCTCGATACATTGGGTGGCGATCAGTCTGCAAGGCAAGCCGTTTTTTAAACGCTGTCTGACTTCCTCCAACATCGATTGTCTGTGCAGTGGACATAGATTGGTCGAAAGATGAAACAGATCGGAAGTCGTTTCCAGCGCCTGCCATAGATCATGCGCATGACGTTTCAGATTGACGATGCACAACACTTGCGAATGCGTTTGCAACACGCCGGCCAATGCTTGCCAGGTTAGTTTCTCATTCATCCATGTGTAGTGTACCCGCCGCAATGCATTGGCCATTGCCGCATGGTCAGCAACAATCGGTTTCGGTTGCCAACCAGCCGAAGCTTGTATTTGCACCTGCTCATGTAAATGATCAAACGCGGGTTGTGTCGCTGTGGCGAAAACCATGGTGCTATGCCAGTGCCGTGCGATATGGGAAAGTGCCGCCAAACTGGGAATAGCCAGGGCGGTCGGCAAAGTTTGCACCTCATCGAACAAGACTACGGAATTGGCGATACGATGAATTTTCCGGCATCCTGAAGGACGGTTAGAAAACAACGATTCCAAAAACTGCACGCTGGTAGTGATGACAACCGGCGCATCCCAGTTTTCCGACAGTAATCGCTGCCGTCTGTTTTGTTGCTGACTCTCTTCATTTCCTTCTGCATCGCTTTTGGCTGTTTCCGCGCCCAATCCAGCCATGCTGTGATGTTCCAACACAAAATCTTCGCCTAAATCGGCAAAAATTTCCCGGTAAATGGCTGCCGTTTGTTCGATGATGCTCAGATACGGGACGACGAGAATAATGCGTTCCAGCTTATTTTGTTCTGCGTGCCGCAAGGCAAAACTTAACATGCTCAAGGTCTTTCCGCTGCCGGTTGGCGCGGTCAAGGTGAACACCCCGGTTTTCTGATCGGCGCCTTGCAGGCAAGCATGCAACAACTGCTGCCGTATTTTGTGCAGATTTTCAGTTTGATTCGGTAAAGACGACTTACTGTTGATAAAGGCTGACAATTTTTCTGAAGCGCGCTGAGCCAAGCCTTGCTGGTTCAATTTTAGTCCCGACATACGCGGCGATTTGCCGTCCTCATCGCCGTTGAAATGTGCCTCGGTGTCGATAAAATCGGCATCAACCAATGCCGAAAACAGCCGCCGAATGTCCAGCATGTTATCGACTCGCGCTTCCGACACGCCTAAAAATCCGGAAAAAAGCCTTTGCTTGGGTTTGATGCAGCGCAGGCCGTCTGCTTCCAGACAGTTCTCCAGTAAATCGACATCGGACTCGCTCAGAGAGAGATTTTGTGGATGCTGACGAGACAATACATCGGGATGCAATTTTTTCAAATCGTCCTTTTGCATGCTCTGTAAGCCGACATGGTGCCCTTGTATAGCTAAGGCCGCTGCAAGAGCGCCGCCTTTTCTGATTGCCAAATATGCGCCTTGAGACCAATGATCCAGGCCTTGATCTTGTCCATGCAAACGATTCTGAAACCGCTCGCCGTATTTGCCTAAATCATGCAGCAGCCCCGCCAATTCAGCTTCCTCCGCACCTTTCCAATCGGCCACATAAGACTTGGCCAAGTTAGCTACCGATGCGAGATGCTCTCTCAACAAATGCCATCGATTAACGTCATTGCCGCTATGAGCATAGTAGTCTTTCATTTCATTCCTTAGCCGCGTGATTGGTGTTAAGCTATTGCAAACAGCAAATCAAGTTTATATGAAAATAAAGTTTTCATATAAATTAACATCTTTACTCAGCCGATGCAACAGCATTTAAAATGGGAACAGCAACAACGATTAACCCTGCTCGAAGCGACGGTGTTCTGGAGCGGCGAGGTATCGACGGCTGCGTTGATGGGCAATTTCGGCATCAGCCGGGTGCAGGCGTCTAAGGATTTGACGACTTATCAGGGCTTATGCCCCGGTAACATCCGCTATGACAAGCACAAGAAGCGCTATGTCATCACGGAAGCATTCACGCCGGCTTTCATGACCGGCACGGCCGCCGAATTCTTGCAGGTGTTGAAAACCAATCAAAGCCAGGACAACGGCTTCATCGTGCCGTTGATCCAAAATCTGCCGGCGGTTGAAGTGCTCGAACCGGTCTTTAGAAAAATCGACCGCGCGATCTTGCAGACGGTCAATCAGGCGATTGTGCAACGCAAGGAGATTCAAGTTCGCTATCAGTCGATGAGCAATCACCTGCCCCTGGACTATTTCTTGAGTCCGCATACCCTGGTATTTGACGGCTTGCGCTGGCATATACGGGCTTTCAGCCAAAGCCACGGGCAATTTCGCGATTTCGTGTTGTCCCGTATTCTGGCCGCCGAAACTGTCGGCGACGCGGTGAAAGACCGGGACGAAGACCGGATCTGGAATACTTATGTCCAGGCCGTGATTGCGCCGCATCCGGGCCTGACCGAGTCACAGCGGGCGGCGATAGAGTTTGATTATGCGATGGAAAGCGGCGAATTGAAGTTGCGCATTCGCGCGGCCTTGCTGAATTATTATCTCTCGGCGATCAGAATCGGCCCCGATGATCTACAGAGGCCCGCGCATGCGCAGCAAATCATTCTGGCGAACCGCGAGGAATTGAAGGTCTATCTATGGGACTAACCTGTTACCGTATTGGATCGACTCTTCTTCGGACGGGAGCGAAGCCCGGTTGCGATTCTCGTCCCCAAGTAACCGCAACCGGGCTGTCTGTCATAGGTTATTGGACACCATCGATTTCGGGCGAACTTGTCTCACATTTTTCAACCGCCGTGACCGAATAAGCCGTGGTGCTCGGATCGGCGTTTATCGCCCGGAGTTTTTTGATGACGTCGCTGAAAGCATTGGGCTGGGCGAATCGACCTTCTTGCACGCAACCCGAAAATCCGCCTTCGACCCCATAACTGTAAACGATAAAGCGCGAAATCACGTTGTCCGCCACTGCTTCGCCGATAGTCTTGCGTACCTTGCGGTAAGCTTTATCATCCACCGCAGGCCCGATACCGTTGATAGAGATTTCCGCCGCATTGCCTGCAAATGCAACCTCTTCCTCGCAAGGCGCTTCGCTGGCATCCGGCCAATCGCTGAGCGGCTGAAAACCTAATTCGGTGGCATCGCCGAGCTTTTTGGCGGGAATATCGAAGAGATTCAGGCGGCCGGTTTCGCCGCCGCAGACCGCCGGATAAAGCATACCATCAGTACCGCAACGCGCATGCTTGGCCGGAATTTTCGCTTCGGTCAGTTCTTTTTTCATGGTTTTTGGACTGATGCCGGCACTTTCGCACTGGATGGATTCATTGGATTTCGCTACCGTTATCCATTGGGTCTCCGCCTGAGCGACAAACGCCGAAGTTAAGCCGACAAAAAGCACCCCATGAAGCTTCAACTGATTCATAATTTCTCCCACTAGAGTCATACTTTATAAATGGTAGGACATGATCAGCGCCGAACCGGTCAAATCCCGACGGTTGCGGCCTCTTCTCATGCAGAATTGAGCAAGAACGGAGGCGCGATAAGTAAGACAAGCCTGCGTCGACCAGGCCAACTCAGCCTGAATGATAATCAGATTCATCGAATAATGCAATAGCCGATGACGACTGCAAGGATGCAGGAGTTAGAGCAATGCAGGAGCTATTGCCGGGCGGATCAAAACAAAGCTTTTTTCTTATTTTATTCCCCCTCACCCCGACCCTCTCCCGGTGGGAGAGGGAGTTTTGCTCTTAGCTTAATGGAAGTGAAGCCGAAACGTGGGAACGATGATTGATCGATGATTACTTACCCAGTCGTTTCTCGGTCTCCAGAATCCGCTGCGTGGTTTTCAGCACTGTATCCGGATTCAAACTCATCGAATCGATGCCGACTTCGACCAGAAATTCGGCCATTTCGGGGTAATCGGAAGGCGCCTGTCCGCAGAGTCCCGAGTGGCGGCCGTTGCGGCGCGCGCCGGCGACAGCGAGGCGGATCATTTCCTTCACACCCGGATCGCGCTCGTCGAAATCGCTTGCTACGATTTCGGAATCGCGGTCGACGCCGAGCGTCAATTGCGTCAGATCGTTCGAGCCGATCGAGAAGCCGTCGAAATGCTTGGCAAATTCGTCGATTTGTATCACGTTGTTCGGAATTTCGCACATCACATACACTTGCAAGCCGTTCTCGCCGCGCTTCAAACCCAGTTCGGCCATGTATTCGAGCACCTTCTCGGCCTCGCCGACGCGGCGGCAGAACGGAATCATCAGGATCACGTTGGTCATGCCCATCGTCTCGCGCACCTGTTTCATCGCCGCGCATTCGAGCGCGAAACCTTCGGCGTAGGCAGGATGAATATAGCGCGAGGCGCCGCGGAAGCCTATCATCGGGTTCGCTTCGTCAAACTCGAACCAGCGGCCGCCGAGCAGGGTTGCGTACTCGTTGGTCTTGAAGTCGGACATCCGAACCACGACCGGCTTCGGATAAAACGCCGCCGCAATGGTACCGACGCCTTCCGCCAGGCGCTGAATGAAAAAGTCCCGGCCGCTGTCGAACTGTTGAGTCAACATTTGCAGTTGTTCTTTTTCGCCGTCGTCCTGTATCTTTTCGGGATGAATCAAAGCCATCGGATGCGCCTTGATGTATTCCGTGATGATGAATTCCATCCGCGCCAGGCCGACGCCGTCATTCGGCAAAAAGCTGTGCTTGAATGCCGCTTCGGGATTGCCGATGTTCAGCATGATGTGCGTTTTGGGTCGCGCCAAACCGGTCAGATCGGTCGTAATCTTTTCGAAGTCGAGCGCACCCGGATAAACCTTGCCGACATCGCCATCGGCGCAGGACACGGTTACCAGCATATCGCTTTTGAGCACGGTTGTCGCATTTTCGCAGCCTACCACGGCCGGCACGCCGAGTTCGCGCGCGACGATTGCCGCATGACAGGTACGGCCGCCGCGGTTGGTCACAATCGCCGAAGCGATCTTCATTACCGGCTCCCAATCCGGGGTCGTGATGTCCGCGACCAGTACATCGCCGGCTTTAAAGGCGGACAATTGCTCAACATGAGTGATGATTCGCGCGTTGCCTTGCGCGATTCGTCCGCCGACCGCGTGTCCTGTGACCAAAGGTTCGGCGCTTCCTTTTAAAACAAACTGTTCGAGTAGCGTGCCCGTCTTTATAGAAGCGACGGTTTCCGGCCGTGCCTGCACGATATAGAGTTGCCCGTCGATGCCGTCCTTCGCCCACTCGATGTCCATCGGCCGCGACATGCCGGCCCTGGCGCTGTAATGCTTCTCGATGCCGATCGCATAGCCGGCCAAGGTCAGCACGTCCTGATCGTTGATGCAAAACTGATTGCGCTCCTGTGCGCTGGTCGCAATGTTGTGCGTCGATTCGCGCGTGCTGCCGTCGCTGTAGATCATCTTGATCTTTTTGGCGCCGAGCGTACGCCTCAGCACGCTGCGGTAACCTAACGCGTATGTCGGTTTGTGCACGTAAAACTCGTCCGGATCGACCGCGCCCTGCACCACGTTTTCGCCGAGGCCGTAGGCGCCGGTGATGAACACCACATCCTTGAAACCCGATTCGGTGTCGAGCGTAAACATCACGCCGCTGGCCGAGAGGTCCGAGCGCACCATTTTCATCACGCCGACCGACAGCGCCAGCTTGAAATGATCGAAGCCCTGATCGACCCGGTAATGGATCGCGCGGTCGGTAAACAGGCTGGCCATGCAGCGCTTGCAGGCATCGAGCAGCGCCAGATCGCCGCTGATGTTCAGAAAGGTGTCTTGCTGACCGGCGAAACTGGCATTCGGCAAATCCTCGGCGGTCGCGGAACTGCGCACCGCAACGCTCAAATCATCGCCATATTCCTTTTTCAACCGCGCATAGGCGGCGAGAATTTCGCGCGCGAGATCGGCCGGAAACGGCGCGCCGTAGATCACTTCCCGCGCCCGGCGCGCGCGCTTGGCCAGATCGGTGACATTGTCCGGATCGAGGTCGTCCAGCGCCTGATGCAAGGCCTCCCAGCCGTTGGACTTATCGAGCAGATAACGGTAAGCCTCCGCGGTCACCGCAAAACCGTTCGGAATCTTGATGCCTTGCGGCGTCAGTTCGCGGTACATTTCACCGAGCGAGGCGTTCTTGCCGCCAACCAAAGGCACGTCCTCGATCGATAATTCATTGAACCAACGGATGTATTGATGTTGTGCAGGCATTCGGGTCTCCTGGTGGGTGATAGTTGCTGCGCTTTCCGCGAAGTCGATTCAGGAATAATGAGTATCGAATTATCCCAGAGCGGCCGGGGTTTTGTAACCCCGACATTAACGTTTCGCTCGAATCAACCTTTGCCGAACGGGATATTCATCCCGTCCGCATCGTTTTGTATGCCAAACGCCCTTCCCTGTATAAAACGTAAGCGACGGGGTGCATACCCCGTCGCGCTCAGGAGCCCTATTTTCTCCCTAAATCTTCGATGCGGCGCAATTTTAACAGGATTTGGCGCGGACAGATCGGCATAGCGCGCATATCCACCGATCAAACCCATACAGTTTATATTCCGATTTGAACGCCGACTCGCTATTGTGAAGCGCAAAAGCGACAAAATCGATAAACGAAACGATCGCATCGGCAAAAATTCGGTTAAACTGACCGTTCAATAACATTCCGGTTCCGTATGCGATGATGTTGAAAACCCTGCCATTGAACCTTTTACATCTTGAACTGGGCGCAAAGATGGCGCCTTTTGCGGGCTATGCGATGCCGTTGCACTACGGCGCCGGCATCATCCGCGAGCACCTGCATTGCCGAAACCATGCCGGCTTTTTCGACATCTCGCACATGGGACAATTCAGCGTGGACGGTGATGATGCCGCCGGCGCTCTCGAAAGGCTGACGCCGAGCGATATTTCAGGGCTCCGTCCCGGCTTTCAAAAATATACCGTGCTGACGCTGGACAATGGCGGTGTACTCGACGACATCATCGCGAGCCGAACCGCTTCGGGTTTATTTCTCATCGTAAACGCGGCCTGCAAGGACAAGGATTTCGCGTACCTGCGCCAGCATCTGCGCGGCCTCAGGGACTTGCAAAACCGCGCGCTGTTTGCCTTGCAAGGCCCCAAGGCCGAGGCGGTGATAAAGAAGTTTTCGCCGGCTGCCGCCAGCCTGAAATTCATGCACTCTTGCCAAACCGAACTCGACGGCAGCGCATGCTTCATCAGCCGCAGCGGCTATACCGGAGAGGACGGTTTCGAGATTTCGGTCGGGATTGCCGATGCGGAACGCCTGGCCCGCCTGCTGCTGGCGGAGGACGGCGTCGCGCCGGTCGGCCTCGGCGCGCGCGACACCTTGCGCCTGGAAGCGGGGCTATGCCTTTACGGCCACGAGTTGAACGAAACGATCACGCCGGTCGAGGCGGGACTCAACTGGATCATCAAGAAAGGCCACGACCGCTTTCCCGGCGCCGAGAAAATCCTGGCACAGCTTCGAGACGGCACGGACCTAATCCGAGCGGGCCTGATCGTCGAAGGCAAGGCACCGATCCGGGAGGGAGCCCCCCTGTCGAATGATAAAGGACAGGCCGTCGGCCATGTCACCAGCGGCAGTTTCGCGCCGAGCCTCGGCAAACCGGTCGCGCTGGCGCGACTCGACAAGGCCTATGCGGCGGCCGGCACGCGCTTGTTCACCGAAGTCCGGGGGCGAGAGGTCGCACTGTCCGTCACCACCCTCCCCTTCATCCCTCATCGCTACCGCCGTTAAGCCATGACAAAACCTCGCCCGAACCTGAACCAACTGGAAATGCGCGGTGATTTCATCCGCCGCCATATCGGCCCGAACCCCGAACAAATCCAGGCGATGCTGGCCGAACTGGGCCTTAACGATCTGGAACAAATCATCGACAAGGCGCTGCCTGCCGACATTCTGAACGCGGAACCCTTGAAACTGACCGAAACGATAAGCGAGAATGCGGTGATCAAACACCTGCGCAAGATCCGCGAACGCAACAAGGTCTTCACTTCGCTGATCGGCATGGGCTACTACGATACGATCATGCCGGCCGTGATCAAGCGCAATGTGCTGGAAAATCCCGGCTGGTACACCGCCTATACGCCGTATCAGCCCGAAGTCAGCCAGGGCCGACTCGAAGCGCTGCTGAACTTTCAGCAAATGATCATTGATCTGACCGGCATGGAAATCGCGAACGCCTCGCTGCTCGATGAAGCAACCGCCGCGGCGGAAGCGATAACGATGGCGCGGCGCCTGTCGCATAATCCGGTGCAGAACGTTTTTGTCGACCGGGACTGCCATCCGCAGACGATCGCGGTGGTGCAAACCCGCGCGCACTCGCTGGGCTATCGGGTGATCGTCGGCGATCCCTATCTTGATCTCGCGGAGCATGATTTTTTCGCGGTGCTCGTGCAGTATCCGGGCTCGCAAGGCGAGATTCACGATCTTCACGAGGTCGTCCAAATCGCGCGGCAAAAATCGGCGCTGATTACGGTCGCCGCCGATCTGTTAAGCCTGGTGTTGCTGAAACCGCCCGGCGCCTTCGGGGCCGACATCGTGGTCGGCAGCGCACAGCGCTTCGGCGTGCCGATGGGCTACGGCGGCCCGCATGCGGCCTTTTTCGCGACGAAGGACGAATACAAGCGCTCGATGCCGGGACGCCTGATCGGCGTGTCGAAAGACAGCCACGGCCAGGCCGCCCTGCGCATGGCGTTGCAAACGCGCGAGCAGCATATCCGCCGCGATAAGGCGACCAGCAACATCTGCACCTCGCAGGTGCTGCTGGCGGTGATCTCCGGTTTTTATGCGGTCTATCACGGCGCGAACGGCCTCAGGATGATTGCCGGGCGCGTGCACCGCTATGCAGAGATTTTGGCGGCCGGCCTCGCGTTGATGGGCTATGACGTGGTCAGCCGTTGTTATTTCGATACGTTCGTCGTGCGCGTGCCGAACCGCGCCAAGCGGATCGCCGCGCAGGCAATGGAAGCGACGCTCAATCTGCGCGTGATCGATCCGGATCATCTCGGAATTTCGGTCGACGAAACGACGACACGCAAAACGCTCAGGGCGCTCTGGCAGGTTTTCGCGACGCCGACGGCCGAGTTTCCGGACATCAATCGGCTGCATCAAAGCATCGGCGAATGCATCCCGGAAACGCTCCTGCGCACCGATCCGATTCTGCAACATCCGGTGTTCGCGCGCTACCACTCCGAAACCGAGATGATGCGTTACATGCGAAGGTTGGCTCGGCGCGACATCGCGCTGGACCGCTCGATGATTCCGTTGGGTTCGTGCACGATGAAGCTGAACGCGGCGACCGAGATGCAGGCGCTGTCGTATCATGAATTCAACGGCCTGCACCCGTTCGCGCCGCTGTACCAGACGCTCGGTTATCAGCAAATGTTTGCCGAACTCGAAGACATGCTCTGCGATCTAACCGGCTTCGACGCGTTTTCTCTACAGCCGAACGCGGGCTCCCAGGGCGAATATACGGGGCTGTTGGTGATCCGCAAATACCATGAAGTGAACGGCCAAGGCCGGCGCAACGTCTGCCTGATTCCGGCGTCAGCGCACGGCACCAATCCGGCGAGCGCGGTCTTGGCCGGTTTGAAAGTGGTCGTGGTCGCTTGCGACGACAACGGCAACGTCAGCCTCGACGATCTGAAGGCCAAGCTCGCCGAACATCACGACACGGTCGCCGCGCTGATGATTACCTACCCTTCGACGCACGGCGTATTCGAGGAAGCATTCCGGACCATATGCGGTCTGGTCCACGCGCATGGCGGCCAGGTCTATCTGGACGGCGCCAATTTCAATGCGCTGGTCGGACTCTGCCGGCCCGGCAGGATCGGCGCGGATGTCGCGCATTTGAATCTGCATAAAACATTCAGCATCCCGCATGGCGGCGGCGGTCCCGGCGTCGGACCGATCGGCGTCGGCGCACACCTTGCGCCGTTTTTGCCGGATCATCCGGTCGTCAAAGGCGTCAACCCGAACAAGGGCCGGCATGGTACTATCGGCACGGTCGCGGCCGCTCCCTGGGGATCGGCCAGCATCTATACGATTTCCTGGGCTTATATCGCGATGATGGGCGCGGCCGGACTCAAGCGCGCGACACTGACTGCGATTTTGAACGCGAACTACATCGCCAACCAGCTTTCTTCTTATTATCCGATCCTTTATACCGGCAAAAACGGCTGGGTCGCGCACGAATGTATCATCGACTGCCGCGCATTCAAACATTCCTGCGGCATCACCGTCGAAGACATCGCCAAACGCCTGATCGATTTCGGCTTTCATGCCCCTACCGTGTCGTTTCCGGTGCCGGAAACGTTGATGATCGAGCCGACCGAAAGCGAGAACAAGGACGAGATCGACCGTTTCTGCGACGCGCTGATTGCGATCCGCAAGGAAATAGCAGAGATCGAGGCCGGCCGAGCCGATCCGGAAAACAACGTGCTGCGCCACGCGCCGCATACGCACAAGCTATTGCTGGAAGAATGGACCTTGCCCTATTCGCGGCAGCAGGCGTTCTTTCCCGGTGGCCATCAGCAGGATGACAAATACTGGCCGCCGGTTGGACGGATCGACAATGTCTACGGCGACCGGCATGTGGTGTGCACCTGCCCGCCACTGGAAGATTATCAATAACGCCGCTGACTGAAGGCGAGGCATTAAACGGAAAAAATCATACGTGTTGTCTCAACAGTAGAGGCTTTTTTTGCTTAAGACCCGCATTGATAAGCCTTGCCTGTAACAGTGCCGTTATAAGCGCCTGCCGGGTGAAAACGCTCCCATACCACATGGCTTGCGCCCATTTGGGCTGCGTGTTTGACCGCCGCCTGTTTAGCCAGTCTTTGCCAACTGCTGTTCTTGCCATAGCCCGATGAACCTTCGATCTTGCCGACGAGTTGGCAGCCTTGTACGCTTCCTGCCTGCACTTCATCGGGTTTTGCGCAAACACTGAGCGGAACGCCGGATAACAATACGGCGGTCAACAAAACGTTGGTTAAATGCTTGCGGTTTGCTTTTATCATGATTTTTCGCCTTGTCGTTATTATTGGATGGCTCTTGCGGGGACAGCCTATGCTTCCGAATCAGCACCAAATGAGTGCGGGCGAGCATCTTACTTCGCATCGAATCGAAAGTAAATACCCCCTAAATCCGCATAAATCAAAGGTCCTGCTCTTCTGCCGACAAATATCGCCAGAATTTGATTTTATTAAATAATGCTTGCCGTCAATCGATACGGCAAAAGGACTCGTCGCCGCGAAAATTAATGCTGTTGCCTTACGCTCCCAATCTTTGAACCACAAAATTTCTCGCTTGCCCGGCTTTTTAATATCGACTCGATATTATTAAGATAATATAATCTTTAACCGGAATCCGGCAAACCGTGATAAAAAAGCGGTCCGGCATGCTGGATCGATGTTTTTCAAACGCAACGCATCGAATCATACATCACAGCTTTCCATCTACGGCAACGTTTGGCTAGGGACATGAAACCATCGAAAGCAGCTCTTGGCGCATCTCCGCTCACCATCGACAGATTATCGGTACTTTGCTTGTTTTTGCTTCTGTACAGTCATTTCGCCTCGACGGTAATGGCGCATGACGACAGCGCTTTATTTGCATTGACGGGCCAAGATATCAATCGAAGCCAATTCCTAAAAGAGAACGCCCTAAACATGGGCGGCTGGCTATCGATGGGCGGAACTTATCTGACCAGCAACCCGGATAGTCACTCGAACGCGCCGATCACATTCAATGACCGCAGCGGCGAATTCCAGCTCAATCAGTTGAATCTATACCTGGAAAAACCGGTGGACATGGAGTCGAAGCATTGGAATGTCGGCGGCCGGGTCGATCTGATGTTCGGCACCGACAGCCGTTTCACTCAGGCCACGGGGCTCGACAATAAATGGATCAGCGATAAGAATCTGCGGTTTTACGACCTGGCGTTGCCGCAAGCCTACCTGGAAGTGCGTGCGCCGTGGGGCAACGGCCTGACCGCCAAAATCGGCCATTTTTATACGATTCTCGGCGAGGAAGTGGTCACCGCGCCGAACAATTTCTTTTACTCTCACGCCTATACGATGCAGCATGGCGAGCCGTTCACGCATACCGGCGCGCTTTTAAGTTATGCGCTGAATGAAAATTTCACGCTGAATGCGGGCACCGTCGCCGGTTGGGATAATTTCGACGAAAATCTGGCCAACTGGAATTTTTTGGGAGGTATGTCCTGGACCAATGATGAAGCGAGCAGCGCGGTATCCTGGTCGGTGATCAGCGGCGATACCGATGATGTTCTGGCCGCCAACCGGACCGTGTCCAGCCTAGTCATTTCGCACAGCTTGACCGACAAACTGCAATACGTTTTCCAGCACGATTTCGGATTTCAGGAAAAGGTCGCGGCAACAGGCCAAGACGCTTTCTGGTACGGCATCAATCAATATCTGATTTATGACATTACCGATTCCCTGTCGGCCGGATTACGCGGCGAATGGTTTCGGGATGCGAACGGCACGCGCGTGATTGCCGACAGCCCGGGGCATTATTTCGCTCTGACCGCCGGGGTGAACTGGAAGCCGCAAGGCTGGCTCACCTTGCGGCCCGAAGTGCGTTACGACTGGGCCGATGCGAAAATCAATCCCTACATCAACCAAAGCAAGGATCATCAGTTGCAGTTTGCGATGGACGTCGTGATCAAGTTTTGATGATTTTTTCCTATCCCTTCTAGAAGGGCATCCTCGCCCATCGTCAATCCCAGGGAGATTCCGGGTTCGCCTATCTCGATGCTGATGCACTCGATCAAGGCTGTGCATTCGAGCCCCCAAAAAAACTGATTCCCCAAGTAATTCCTTGCATTTTTGTTATATCTAGGCTAAAAAGCGCGATCCTTTGAGCATCGAACGCTCATTTCTCTGTTTCTTCGAGCCGCAATAATAATTAAACGGTGGAAATCATGCGAAAGATAGCCTTGCGAATCCTGCTTGCCGCGCTCCCCTTTCCGGTTTTTGCCGAGGATGGCTTGAACTCGGCCGATACCGCCTGGATTCTGACTTCGGCAGGCTTGGTGCTGTTTATGACCATGCCGGGGCTGGCGCTGTTTTATGGCGGGCTGGTGCGCACTCGTAACGTGCTGTCGGTGATCATGGCCTGCTTTTCGATTACCTCCCTGATGTCGTTGATCTGGGCGATCGCCGGCTATAGCCTGGCGTTAACCAACGGCGATACGCATCAAGCCGTGCTCGGCGGCGTGTCGCAAGTATTCCTGGTCAATATGGATGCGGACAAACTGGTCGGCAACCTGCCCGAATCGGTCTTTGCGATGTATCACATGACCTTCGCAATCTTCGCGCCGGCGTTGATCGTCGGCGCGATGGTCGAAAGAGTCCGTTTTTTTCCTATGCTGTTTTTTTGCGCGCTGTGGGAATTGCTGGTTTACGTGCCGGTATGCCACTGGATCTGGGGCAACGGCTGGCTGGCCGAATGGGGCGTGATGGATTTTGCGGGCGGCATCGTCGTGCACGGCAGCGCCGGGATTGCCGCCCTGGTCGGCGCGCTGGCGGTCGGCCCGAGGCGCGGCTTTCCGCGTTCGCCATTAATGCCGCATAATCTGACCATGACCGCAATGGGTGCCGGTATTCTTTGGGTCGGCTGGCACGGCTTCAGCGCGGGCAGCGCGTTGATGGCGAACGGCTCGGCTGGCATGGCGATGCTGTCGACGCATCTGTGCGCCTCGTCCGCCTCGATCACCTGGATCGTGCTGGACTGGCTCAAGTTTGGCAAACCCAGCGTACTCGGCGCGATGACCGGCATGGTCGCCGGCCTCGGCATGATTGCCGCAGGCGCGGGCTTCGTGTCGCCCTTCGGCGCAACCATGATCGGCATCGTGGCCGGCATCGCCTGCTTTTATTCGATTCAACTGATCAAACAGCGCCTCGAAATCGACGATGCGCTCGACGTATTTCCGGTGCACGGCGTTAGCGGCATTCTCGGCGCGTTGCTGACTGCGGTATTTGCTGACGTCTCCTTCGGCGGCACCGGCATCGTCAGCGAAGACGGCATCTTCAAACAGGCATTGATCCAGCTTTTCGGCATCGCTATCACGCTCTTCTGGAGTGGCCTGGTCAGTTATTTACTATTCAAGGCGATTGATAAAGTCGTCGGCATTCGCGTCAATCAGGAAGTGGAAACCAGCGGACTCGATCTTAATCAGCACGATCAGCAGGGCTACAATTTTTAATCCGCTGCTTTTGATGAAAAGCTTTTGACATGATCGAATTATTGAAGCCATGAAAGCATGCCGTTCTCTTATCCTAAGCTTGCTGTTCACTTGCCATTCGGCTTTTGCCGAGATCGATCCATCCAACATTGAGGTGACGGTCAAAAACTCGCCCTGCCTCGGACAGACGATCGAAGAAGTCTTGAAAAACAAGATTCACATCCGCTCGCAACGCGATCTGGGCTGGCAGGTTTTCAACGAAGACGGACAATTCGAAGTCGAACGCGCATTTTTGATGAACAAAAGCATGCAACTGCGTTTTCGCTGGCGGGCCAATGCCGACGGCAGTATCACCCCGATCAGCAAACGGGCCGAATCGCTGTGCACGACAGAGGAGGAATAAAGTTGGCAACCGCCGATTCAATACAGAGTTTCGGTGTTGACTTTGAATGTGATTTACCTCGCTGTCGTCCCGGCATAAAATGTTAGTTTGATAGCGCCTATGCTGGCGCCCATCTGAGGAACCGGTCATGCCATTACACTTCCCCAAAACCGAGACCAGCTCGAAAATCCTGCGGCCGCTTCCGCTCATTCTGTGTTGTTTTCTTATTTCCGCCTGTTGTTCAAAACAACTGCCATTACCGGACACCTTAGCGAAATCTAGCGGTGCAACAGCCGCACAGCTTATCCCGCTGACCTCATCCGAAGGCGAGCAATTGCTCTACGGCAGCGACGCCAAACAGGATTTCCTGCCGTTGAGCATTCATTTTGTCTCGCAACAAAATCTCGCCTATTGCGGCGCGGCGAGCATGACGATGGTACTGAACGCGCTGGACATTCCGGCGCCGATCGATCCTGTCTATGTGCGCTTCCCGATGTTTACCCAGAACAACCTGTTCAATGCGAAAACCGAGCAAGTGGTGAGCGCCAAAAAAGTCGCCCTGCAAGGCATGACGCTGGATCAACTCGGCGATTTGCTGGCGACCTACCCGGTCGAGACGAAGGTTTACCACGCTGACGACAGCAGCCTGGATCAGTTCCGCAAGCTCGCCGTCGAAAACCTGAAACAGCCCGGAAACTTCATCTTGGTCAACTATCTGCGCAGTTCCCTCGGCCAACAAACCAGCGGTCATATTTCGCCGTTGGGCGCCTATGACCAGACCAGCGACCATTTTTTGATCCTGGACGTTGCCCGGTTTAAATATCCGCCGGTCTGGGTCAAAACCGAGCAACTTTGGCGGGCGATGAATACGATCGACGAGGCTTCAGGAAAAACACGGGGCTTCGTGTTGGTCAGCCGGCAGGCAACGATGGGTCTGAAACGCTAATGAGGCCACCATCTTTTAAAGATGTGTAAAACCCAAGACCTGCCAGGTTTTAAAATCCTGGCAGGTCTTGAACCGAAAAGTTATTAATGATGGAATAATCCCATCCTTAACGCCGGCATTTCACAAAAAAATCAATCCTATTACATTCGCATGAGCATGCTGGTCGACAGAGGCGCCGGTTTTATCGGCTCCAATCTTGTGCTTGACTGGTCCGAGCAATCTGACGAAACCGTCATCAGCCTAGACCAACTGAACTATGCCGGCAACATTGAAAACCTGAGCGAATTGGGCCGTTTATCGCGGATGGCAACACTCTCCTAATCGTGAATGCCACCGCTTACACGGCCGTTGACAACGGCTGGAACGGATCAGGAAACCGCTTTCAGGATCAGCGCGGAAGCGGTCGCGGTGATCGCGGATTATGCCGGGGTGCTCTACAAAAAACCACCGGTTATTATGCGCCGAACTATGACGCGGTATCGCCGGAAATGATCCGACGCTGGCGATCGATTGGCTTATCGACGGTGAGCCGATATTGCGCGCAAAAGATGCCAACGGCATTCCGATGAACCAGGCAGAAACATTTGCCTAACTGCAACTAAACCTGGCAGCTTCGATAGCGCAAAATGGAGTCGAGGTATTTCATTTATTCCCTCTTGATCATCATAGGATTGTTCTCTTGTTCATAAAAAAAACGCACGTCCCTATTCCGCGCACCGTTTGGACTCTGGGTTACGTCAGTCTGTTCATGGACTTGTCTTCGGAACTTGTGCACAGCATCCTGCCGATTTTTCTGGTCGGCGCGCTCGGCGCGAACGCGCTGACTGTCGGCATGATTGAAGGCGTCGCGGTTGCCACCGCGCAAATCATCAAAATTTTTTCCGGCGCTCTAAGCGACTTTTGGGGGCATCGCAAACGTCTGATCCTGCTCGGCTACGGCTTGGCGGCGTTAACCAAACCGCTGTTTCCACTGGCCGGCTCGGTCGAAACGGTGTTCGCCGCGCGCTTTATGGACCGGATCGGCAAAGGCATCCGCGGCGCGCCGCGCGATGCGCTGATCGCCGATGTCGCGCCGGCAAATATTCGCGGCGCCTGTTTCGGCCTGCGCCAGGCGATGGACACGGTGGGCGCGTTTCTCGGCCCCTTGCTGGCGATGCTGCTGCTTTATCTTTACGACGATGACCTGAAGGCGGTCCTCTGGTTCGCGACCCTGCCGGCCGCGCTGACCGTGGCGCTGATCATCGCCGGCATCGAGGAGCCCACACCCAATGCAGGACAACACCGCTTCCGCTCGCCGCTGCGGCTCGATACTCTGCGGCTTTTTTCGTCGCCCTATTGGCGGGTCGTGGCGATCGGCGCGATCTTTACGCTGGCCCGGTTCAGCGAAGCCTTTTTGGTATTGCGCGCCCAGCAAGCGGGACTGTCTATCGCCATCACGCCGCTGGTGATGGTTGTGATGAGTCTGTTCTATGCGCTATCGGCCTACCCCGTCGGTGTTTTGTCGGACATCGTGAACAAAAACCATCTGCTCTCGATCGGCCTGATACTGCTGATCGCGGCCGATCTGCTGCTGGCGGGGGCCGATACGCCGTCCGCGGTGCTGTTCGGCGCCGGTTTGTGGGGCCTGCACATGGGCTTCAGCGAAGGCATCCTAGCGACTCTCGTAGCGAGCACGACGCCAGCGGAATTGAAAGGCTCCGCCTTCGGACTGTTCAATTTCGTGAGCGGCCTGTTTGCGCTGCTGGCCAGCGTGCTCGCCGGCTGGCTCTGGGACTTTCACGGCGCCTCCGCGACGTTTTATGCAGGCGCGGGATTTGCCGCTCTGGTTCTGGTCATGACGGCATTTTCCAGAAAATAAAACTGAATCAGGCATCGGCAAGTCAGAAAATACAAACCTATTCGCATCAAACTCAACCCGACCGAATTGAAGAGGCACAAAACCATGTCTGAAGCCCTAGCCATTACTCATCTACTGCAAAACTGTAAGGAACTGAGCGCATTCTGCAGCCAAAACGGATGGATCATCAACGAGTCGATCCACTATGAAATCATCGAGCGGCAACCGGAGAGCCTGTTGATCTATGTGACTTTTCTCGAGAGCATCATGGAAGGCTCCGGCTGCCAATGCGATCAGAAATCCTGTTATGGCCGCCTGCGGCTCAAATTTAATGCGCAGGCAGAAATTATTGCCGTTGAGCCTGCCTGATTTTTTATCAGGACGCCCCTCCGTAGTAACATTTTCAAGGCAAGGGTTACGCTCCTTGCCGTTAAACTTAGCCTTCCTCCAGCGTCCGCATTTATTTGTTTCATATTGCCTCAATGAAACATTTATTAAACATCTTAAAACATCATGAAACAGTTATTCGGCCGGCCTAATGCGCCGCAACAGCCCACATGAAATTACCCGACACGAATGCATAAAGCTGAGTCCATGCAAGAAAAGCCATCAAATAATCCTTTTCAGCCAATGCGTTAAACTAAACACCCGCATTTATGTCAATTAATTGAATCTGAGCAAACTCCCTATAAACGTTCTCATTTTCGGATCTGGCACATGCCTTGCTGTAACTTAAATAAAAGCGGCTTTGCATCATTCCTACCCATTAAAACAAACGGAGAGACAAGATGATTTTCAAGCAATTATTTGACACCGAAACCTGGACTTACACCTATTTCATTGCAGATCCTGTCACCAAAGAAGCGGTGTTGATCGATCCGGTCAAGTCGCATCTCGATGAATATATCGCCCTGCTCGACCAACATGGCCTGAAGCTGAAATACACGCTCGAAACGCACGTGCATGCGGACCATATCACCGCCAGCGGCCTGCTCAGACAAAAACTTGGTGCGAAAACCGGCGTCGGCCAGTTGTGCGGCGCGGTCGGCGCGGATTTGCAGTTGCAGGACGGCGACGTGCTGGAATTCGCCGGCGACGAAATAATCAAAGTGATCGCAACCCCCGGCCATACCAAGGGCAGCGTCTCCTTTCTGTGGAGGGACCGTTTGTTTACCGGCGATTCGTTGTTCATCGGCGGCTGCGGACGCACCGACTTTCAAGGCGGCGATGCCGGCGCCCTGTACGACTGTATTACCCAACGTTTATTTACCCTGCCCGACGATACGCTGGTTTATCCGGGCCATGATTATCAGGGACGCTGGGTCAGCAACATCATGCAGGAACGCACCACGAATCCGCGTCTGGCCGGAAAGTCGCGCGGGGAGTTCATCGAGATCATGAACAATCTGAATTTGCCGAAACCGCGTTTGATCGATGAAGCGGTGCCGGCTAACCGCTACTGCGGTCTCGATGAAGACGAACGTCAGGATGCGGTGGCTCTCCGGGAAACGATCCGCCCGGAGCGGGTGATCACCAATACCCAGGAACTGGTTGCCATGGCCAAACAGCAAATTACCGAAATTGGTGTCGACAAAGCTAAGCAACTGTTGGCCGAAGGCGATATTACCGTCGTCGACGTGCGCGAAGAGAGTGAATATGCAGCCGGTCATCTGGATAAGGCGTTGCCGATTCCGCGCGGCGTGTTGGAATTCAAAGTCGGCACTACGTCGGAACTGGCCGATAAATCGAAAGCGATCTTGGTTTATTGCCGAACCGGCGGCCGCGCGGCATTGGCCGCACAAACCCTGCAATCGTTGGGTTATCTGCATGTGTTGTCGATCGCCGGCGGTTACGAAGCGTGGCAAAAGATGCCCTCATAAAATGAAAAAATCAAACTCGAGTTGACATGGGCCGTGTTTCGAGTAAAAAGACAATGGTTGAGCGATTCGGTCAGGTTATCGGTCGCTCACCGATTCAGTACCCTGCCCGGCGGCCGAGCGAGTCTACGCGGTCAAATCCATTAAAATTATATTTCGAGGAGATTTTATGCCACAGCACCATACCCTTTTGATCGTTGGCGGCGGCGCGGCCGGCGTATCGGTCGCGAACAGCATGCTTCGGCAGAATTCAGGCATCGATATAGGCCTGATCGAGCCGTCCGAAAAACATTATTATCAGCCCGGTTTCACGATCATCGGCGGCGGCGCTTACACCCTGAAAGAAACCACGCGCAACGAAGCCGATCTGATCAACCCGAAGGTCAACTGGATCAAGGACTACGCGGAAAGCTTTCAGCCGGAGCAAAACAGCGTGACTCTCCGTTCGGGCGAGACGGTCACTTATGATTATTTGGTCGTCTGCCCCGGTCTGCAATTGGACTGGGACAAAATCAAGGGCCTGAAGGAAACGCTCGGCAAAAACCAGGTCAGCAGCA
Source organism: Methylomicrobium sp. Wu6 (assembly GCF_035916875.1). Lineage (NCBI taxonomy): Bacteria > Pseudomonadati > Pseudomonadota > Gammaproteobacteria > Methylococcales > Methylococcaceae > Methylomicrobium > Methylomicrobium sp. Wu6. The sequence continues at coordinate 22,377 of NZ_JAXUHN010000048.1, read as the reverse complement.
ATTATTCGCCCGATACCGTCGAATATACCTGGGAGTGCATCCAGTCGTTGCAAGGCGGCGTTGCGCTGTTTACACAACCGACCATGCCGATCAAATGCGCCGGCGCGCCGCAAAAAATCATGTACCTGGCCGCCGACCGCTTCCGTAAAAAAGGTATCCTCGACAAATTTACCATCGAGTTCTGCAACGCCGGGCCCGCGATGTTCGGTATCCCGTTTTTCGCGAAGGCCTTGGAGAAAGTCGTCGCCGATTACGGAATAAAAAAGGCTTTCAATCATAATCTGGTCGCGATCGACGGCCCCGGCAAGACCGCCACGTTCGAAACCACCGACAGCGCCGGCAATAAACAGTTGGTCGACAAAAAATTTGACTATATCCATGTGACGCCGCCGCAAAGCGCCCCGGATTTCATCAAGAAAAGCCCACTCGCGAACGCGGCCGGCTGGGTCGATGTGAATGAAAACACCCTGCGGCACAACAAATATCCAAATATTTTCGGCCTGGGCGATGCGACCTCGACCCCAAATGCGAAAACTGCCGCGGCGGTGCGCAAGCAGGTGCCGGTGGTGGTCGACAACATTTTGCACCTGATGAAAAACAAACCCGCCGAAGACAAATACGACGGTTACGGCTCTTGTCCGCTGACGACTTCGTTGAGCACGGTCATGCTGGCCGAATTTTCCTATGCAGGCAAGGTCACGCCATCATTTCCGTTGCTGGATCCGCGCAAAAACCGCTGGATCTGGTGGTGGGGCAAAACGACCGGCTTTCCGTGGCTTTACTGGCATTTGATGATCAAAGGCTATCGGATCGACATTCCGCATCTCGAATGCTATGCGAAAAAATTTATAAAAGAGGACTGAGGCGAAAGATTCAAGGGATTACCATAGCTCCCGCGCTCTGCGCACTTAGAAGGCAAAAATGGAAATACCGTCCGCACTGCTCCTGCGGTGCGTGACGCGGAATATCACTCTTTTCCCAACCGCCCCCTGGTTTTTTGCTGTTTTTTTGCTGATTCATCGCGCTTACATTTTCATCAACACGGTTACTTTCAATGCGCCTGACTGATTTTTTGCCCATTTTCGGCTGGCTCAAATACTATTCCCGAAACGATTTCCACGGCGATATCTTCGCCAGCGCGATCACTGCAATCCTGCTCGTACCGCAAGGCATCGCTTATGCGCTGCTGGCCGGAATTCCGCCGCAGCTCGGCCTATACGCCAGCATTTTGCCGCCGATGGTGTATGCGCTGTTCGGCACCAGTAAAACGCTCTCGGTCGGCCCGGTGTCGATCGCGGCCGTAATGATCGCCAGCGCGCTGAACGCGCCTGAAATCAGCGCCTTGCAGCAACCCGTGCAAAGCGCGGTAATCCTGGCCGCCGAAACCGGTGTGCTGATGTTGATAATGGCTTTGCTGCGTCTGGGGGGCCTGGTCAATTTCATCAGCCATCCGGTGCTGACCGGCTTTACCAGCGGCGCCTCGATCCTGATCGTTTTGAGTCAACTGCCGCCGCTACTCGGCCTGGCGAAACCACTCTGCGTCGGCAGTTTCAGTTGCTATACGAACACGGTTCAAACCGCGAATACCTCAACCCTGCTCACCGGCTTGGGCGCGCTTTTGTTGTTGATCCTGTTCGGCAAGCCGCTTACCGGTTTACTCAAAAAAACCTTAATGAAACCGGCATGGATTACTGCGATCAGCAAGTGCGGTCCGTTACTGACCGTCGTTCTCGGAGCGATCGCCGTCAATATGTTTGATCTCAACAACGCGCATCAGGTCGCGACCGTCGGCCACATTCCGGCAAACCTCCCCGAGTTACGCTTTAATGCTGTCGATACCGCGCATTGGCGCCACCTTTTGCCCTATGCCGCGTTGATCGCCTTGATCGCCTATGTCGAAAGCGTCGCGATCGCCAAGACGATCGCTAACATCAAGGGCGAAAAGATCCAGCCAAACAATGAACTGCTCGGCCTCGGCGCGGCGAACATCGCCTCGGCCCTATCCGGCGGCATGGCTGTGGCCGGCGGCTTCAGTCGCACGATGGTCAATTTTTCCGCCGGCGCGCGCACGCAAATGGCGATGTTGATGGCCGCCGTCTTCGTTGCGCTGGCTGTGATGTTTTTCAGTCCCTATTTTGCCGCGATCCCGAAATCGGTACTCGCCGCGATTATTCTGGTCGCTATTACACCGTTGATTCGCCTGCGAAACATCGTCAATACCTGGCGTTATGACCCCAGCGACGGCATCGCCGAAGTGATGACTTTACTCGGCGTGCTGGTGCTCGGCATTGAGGAGGGCATCACGCTCGGCATCATTCTGACCCTGGTCAGCTATCTCAGAATCACCAGCCATCCGCATATCGCGGTGGTCGGGCGCATCCAGGGCACCGAGCATTACCGTAACATCAAACGCCATGCCGTGAAAACCTGGGAGCATTTGCTGCTGCTGCGCGTCGATGAAAACCTGACTTTCGCGAATGTGAATTTTGTCGAGGAATTTATTTCCGACCAATTGCAACGGCAGCCGGACACTAAACATGTGGTGCTGATCTTCGCCTCGGTCAGCTATATCGACAGCACCGCGCTTGAAGTGATGGAAAGCCTCAGCGCTACGCTAAAAAGTCTGCATGTCACCCTGCATCTTTCCGAAGCAAAAGGACCGGTGCTCGATAAATTGAAGAAAACCGACTTTTTGAGCCATCTGCAGCCCGGCAAAGTCTTTTTCCGGACCCAGGACGCGGTCAATGAGTTGGCTTGACGATCCAAGCCAAGTTCCGTTCTTGTTTAACCATCCCTCAAGGTCAATATTGCAGAAATATGGCGCTGAACATGGGCAATCGCGCTAAACAAAGGCGGCGTCGGTTTGTCCCGGCTCAAAATATTTCCGCAACGCTTTTCTGATCGGCGCCAAGCCTTTTCTATTTTCATGGCCTAACTTAGTACTTTCGTACAATTCACAAACCGCCAAAAACCGATAAACTGTCGACGTTTACGAACAATCGCCAACTTGCATGCACCGGAATAGATGATGGACATAGTGATTATCGATCACCAAGAAACATTGGCCCATCTCTTACGAAGCGGCAGACTCACCGTGCGTTTTTTTGATGATCCGCTTGTCGCCTACCGGTGCATTGAAACCGCAAAGCCCGCCATCGTGTTTGTCGGTTTTGATTTGCTGAAAGACGACACCCCCCCTTATATTTCGTACTTATACCGGATAATCCCCGATAGTCCGATCATTCTGACGGCCGGCCGGCTTGACGATCGCAGCATTCTTGACTGCCTGGCGGCGGGCGCGCGGGGCTATCTTGAAAGGAACGACGCAGAGAAGTTTATCGATAAACTGATCAGCGCGGTATTGAACGGCGAAGCCTGGATTTCAAGGCGATTGGTCGCAAAACTGTTGCAACGGTTACAACACAGCCGCCGTAAATCGCTGATCATCAGCTAAACATTAAGGAGCAGGGATGAAAGACTTTCAACATGAACAAGAAGAGTCCTCGTCTCAAACGCAGAATACATTAAGCCTGCAAGACTTGCTGATCGACGCATAAACCAGCGCGCCAAGCGATTATCTGTCACTTTCGATCGGCCGCTACGGCATCGCGGCGGCCGGCACAGATCCGACAGCTTACATATCGGTATTTTCCGGCATCCAGGAAAGCAATCTACAAACCCTGCCGGCCAATCCGCAAGCGGACTCGGGGTCGCCGCAGATCGCCGAACAAACAGAAATCGCCCCCGGAAAAATTTGCCGGGGAACCATGTCGCCTTTTATAGTCCGGGCTCCAGCGCGGCTTGTCCGGGATGATAAACGGTATAGACATAAACCGGAATGTCCAGCCCGCCCAAACGCTCTTCGATCAAGGGCCAGACATCGTCCCAATCCAGATCGCCCACGCCGGTCGCCAGTCGCGGCAATGCCACCGACGTCAGTTTTTCGGCGGCGATGATCTTCACCAGTGCGCTCAAGGCGTGCCGGACATTGCTCAGCGTCGCCTTGCCATGCCGATGATCGTGGCTGTCGATGCCTTCCTGGGTAATTAAATTGATGATCCTTACGTTATCCGGTCCGCCCCACATCCACGCCTCCCCCGGTTTGGTATTGTGCATATGACACCAGCGGTGAAAATCCTTATGCATGGCCGGGAATTTGTTGTGCAATTCGAGCGCCAGCCCTTTGTCCATCGGGTCATTGATGCCCAAACCATGCGCAATCGCTTGCGCCTTGCTCAATAAAATATCGCCTTCGACTCGGTAAATCATAGTGCTCTCCTTTGTTATTCGGCCTGGTCATCATTTTGCCAAGCTTCTGTTAGACAGCCAAAGCGTGATTGATTCCGCTTTATGGCCGGATTGCGTATTCTCGCGCTACGCGATTCTTATTACGTCCCCGCCGCCTCGCCATTAATCGAGAAAAGGCTTACACTGGCGCGAGAATTGCTATAATTTTTTTTCGGCGCGTTCAGAATTGCTTGGGAAGCATGCCGAAGAACGATGTCCATAGTGTAGTTTATCGGTTTAGGCGGTTTTTATGAAATTGAAGCAAATATTTTCTTCCGTGGGCCAGTATATGCAGGAACAGCCGATCGGCACGTTGCTGACGCTGTTGTTTGCATTGCTGGTGATCATCCTGATCAGTTTGTACTTCCGGGTTTATATGGACGATGCGCAATGGGAAAAATTCAAAGTGGAGCATCACTGTGAATTGCGCATGAGCAAAACCGGGACGCAACGCGCGAGCTGGGCCTGCGACGACGGCAAAACCTATTTTCGCTGGCGGCAGCAGCGCTGAAGGCTGCTCTAGCAAAAATTAACGCTGATCGGCAGATGACGCTCTAACGCCGATTTCGCCGCGTTCGTCCAGCGTCAACAAGGCATTCAAATCTTCACCGTTGAACTTGACCGCATAAGTTTGCCTTGTGCGGCCTTGCCTCAATAATTCGGCGGCCATTTCGCGGGAAACCGGCGCGCCGAACGTCTCTTTCCATAACACAAACGTGCAGCCCTTACGCCAATCGCTGCATCCGTAGCCTTTGCGGCCTTCAATGATCGGGGCATGGCATAAGGGACAATTGCCGAGCGCCGCTTGATCGCCGGGCCTCTTGGGCGACGCCACGATGTTGCGCGTGAATTGAATGATCCCGTCCATGAACCGCCCCGGATCGTAGTCGTTCTGTTCCATTTTTTTGAGCCGCGACTCCCATTCGCCGGTCATTGAGGCCGACTTCAAATGTTCATCGGCGATCAACGCGATCAGCCGCCGCCCCGCTTCGGTGCTTAGCAACAACTTCTTTTGTCGGCGGATATAGTTGCGCTTGACCAGCACTTCGATGATCGCGGCCCGAGTTGCGGGCGTGCCCAAGCCTTTTTCCTTCAACGCCTGCTTCAGCGTCTCGTCGTCGCAGGTTTTGCCGGCAGACTCCATCATGCTCAATAAACTGGCTTCGGTATAGTACTTCGGCGGACTCGTCTTGCCTTGTTTCAGCGAAGGTTGGTGCGGGCCGCTTTCTCCCTGCTCGAAGACAGGCAGAATCTTCTGATCCTGATCGGTCGGCGCGGGCGCGGAATCTTTATATAACAGCTGCCAACCCGGCGCCTCGATCACCGTACCGGTCGTTTTGAAAGGAATTTCCGCCGACTCACCTAGCACGGTCGTGATCTGTTTCAGACAGGGCGGATAAAAGGCCGCAATGAACCGTACCGAGATCGCCTCATACACTTTTTGTTCATCGCCTGCCAGCACCCGCGGCAAAGTCTTGGTCGGGATGATCGCATGGTGATCGGTTACGCCCGCGTCGTTGAACAAGCGGTTGGTCAGCGCCAGTTGCTCCAGATTCAAGCCGGCAATCTGCGCGTCGAAACGCGTCTGCAGGGTTTGCAACAAAGGCTTCACCTGCGGCTTCATATCCGCGCTCAGGTAACGGCTGTCTGTACGCGGATAGGTGATATGCTTCTTTTCGTATAATGACTGGGCAAGACGCAAGGTCTGATCGGCCGTGAAGCCATGGCGGATGCTCATGTCTTTCTGCAAATCGGTCAGATCATACAACGGCGGCGGATAAACCTTCTCCTGCTTGCCCTTGACCGAGTTGATTCGAAAATCGCGGCCGTCGATCCGAGCCATCAACGCCTCGGCCTCTTCCTTTTTCTCGAAACGCCCGCCGCCATGTTGAAAATCGGCCTCGCGGTATAAGGTATGCAGTTCCCAAAAATCCTTCGGCTTGAAATCGGCGATGTCTTTATCGCGCTGCACAATCAGCGCCAGCACCGGCGTTTGCACCCGGCCGACGGTCCACAGCAGCGAGCCCTGCCCAAACTTGAGCGTGTAATAACGCGTCGCATTCAAACCGACTATCCAATCCGCCTCGCTGCGGCACTTGGCGGCCCGATAGAGTCCTTCGAAGGCCTCGCCGTCGCGTAATTGCGCAAAACCCTGACGGATTGCTTCGTCGGTCAGCGAGCTGATCCAGAGCCGCCTGAACGGTTTATGCCCGCAGCCGCACCAGGACAGTATATAGCGGAAAATCAATTCCCCTTCCCGGCCGGCGTCGGTTGCGCAAATAATGTCGTTCGTACTCTGAAGGAGACGTTTGACGGTAGTGAGTTGCTTCTGCGCCGCCGCGTCGCCCCGTGCCCGTAACCCGAAACGCTCGGGAATGATCGGCAAACTATCCAGCGACCAGCGCTTCCACCCCTTATTGTATTGATCGGGTTCCTGCAATTCGACCAGATGCCCGAACGCCCAGACGATCTGATAGCCGTTACCCTCCAGATAACCGTCGCGCCGGTTATTCACACCCAGGCAGCGCGCAATGTCCCTCGCTACCGAAGGCTTTTCGGTCAAAACCACTTTCATCGGGATCTACCCGCCCAATGGCTAATCACCCTGCCATCTCGCCTTTATTGAATAATCCGGTAACAAGGCATATATTTCTTGCCCGGCAGCTTCATCCGATGCTGTTGCACGAAAGACGCCAACAGCGAATCCATCAGTTCCATGATGGCGGCGTCGCCGCGTATCTCGAAATGGCCGTGCTGTTCGACCGCGCGTATCCCCTCATCCTTCACATTGCCCGCGACGATGCCCGAAAACACCCTGCGCAGATTCGCGGCCAACACATGCGTTTCCTGGTTTTTATGCAAGGCCAGATTCTTCATGTTTTCATGCGTCGGCACGAACGGCGTTTGAAACACTTTGTCGATTTGCAGCAGCCAGTTGAAATAATAGGCATCGCCGGTCGACTTGCGGAACGCGCGCACTTCATGAATGCCGGCCTCCATTTCGATCGCGGTCTGCCGCGGATCGTCGATGATAATCCGATAGCGTTGCCGCGCCTTCGGACCCAGCGTGCCGGCGATAAATTTGTCGATTTGCTCAAAATACTCCCCGGCGCTGTCCGGACCGCTGAAAATCAATGGAAACGGCATCGCCTCGTTATCGGGATGCAGAAGAATGCCGAGGATGTACAAAATTTCCTCGGCCGTGCCCGCGCCGCCCGGAAACACCACGATGCCGTGCCCGGTGCGCACAAACGCTTCGAGACGCTTTTCGATATCCGGCAGAATTACTAGATCATTCACGATCGGATTCGGGGATTCGGCCGCGATGATCCCCGGTTCGGTGATGCCGAGATATTGGCCGTGCTTGATCCGCTGCTTCGCATGGCCGATCGTCGCGCCTTTCATCGGGCCCTTCATCGCCCCAGGTCCGCAACCGGTGCAAATATCGAAACCGCGCAGTCCCAGTTCATGGCCTACCTGTTTGGTGTAGTCGTATTCCTTGCGGCTGATCGAATGGCCGCCCCAACACACGACCAGATTCGGATTGTGCATCGGCCGCAGTATGTTCGCATTGCGCAGAATGTGGAACACCGCGTCACTGATGCCCCGCGAGGTTTCAAGATTGAAAAGGGAATTTTTATAGATCTCGTCGCTGACATAGATGATGTCGCGCAGCACCGCAAACAAATGCTCCTTGATGCCCTTGATCATCCTGCCGTCCACAAACGCATGCGCGGGCGCGCTTTTCAGCTCCAGCTTGATGCCGCGTTGCTCTTGTACGACGCGAATCGCGAATGAGGGATAACGCTCCAGCAGCTCCTTGCCGTCATCCATTGAACTGCCGCAATTCAACACTGCCAGCGCACAATTGCGAAACACCTTGTATAGTCCGCCCTGGCTGGTATCCAACAACTTGCTGACTTCGGCTTTCGATAGAATCTCCAGACGGCCTTCCTCGGGCGAAATTACCGCATCGATCACTTCATTCTTCATTCTTTTCCTCTACACTCTATTATTTTGCTGGATTGCATCACGATGCACGGATCATGCACAGGATTTACCGATTGCCTTTGCCGACAAACAAGCGCGTCAGGCGAAAAAAATGCCGCCACGATTCATGGCCCATTCAGCAATCTCGGTTATGATTCATTTAACATTCAATCACTCTCGACAAAGGGTAAACTCATGCACCCCATCATCAAAAGACTCGCTCTGTCCGGCCTGATGTTCCTGCCGGCGGCTTGCGCGCCGTACTATTCGCGGCAGTATTATGATACTAGCTACTATCCAGGACAGTACCAGAGCAGCTCCGGCTATTACTATCCGGGGCAATACCAAGGCGGCTACGGCGTAATTGAACGGAACTATTACAACACCTACGCCTATCAGACACCCTCTTATCGTACCTATGATCATCACCATCATGACGGCGACGATCACCGTTATCAGGACAGACGCTATCGGGACACGCAACGCTTCCCGGCTCCTTCCGGCACGGCTTATCGCCAGCACGATTCGCACGATCATGGCACAAACGGCTATTATAACTGGAACAAGCAGACTCCGAAGCCTTACGGCAATCGGCAAAGCGCGTGGGACCATCAACAGCGCGATAACCGGAATGACGGACGGCAGCTTCGGCCGGACGAGCCGGATGCGCGCGGCCAATGGCAGCGTCAACAAAATTTGGCTCAGCAAGAAACCGGACCTCAAAATCGCGGTTTTGAGAATCGATCTGCTGAACGTACGGACTCGGGATGGCAAAACACCGTGCCGACGCAGCAAAATGAGCAGCGCGGCCGCCGGGGACAAGGAGGACAGCGACATGGGGGTAGAGCCGAAGGGCAAAGCGGCGAGTAGCGGTCGCCTCGCTCGCGTAAAATCGGAAAGTCTTGCCTCCTTGTAAGCATTGATTGGCACCCTTCCGACCGATTGCCAGCACGCCGGACGGAATTAACGCTCAGTGTTCAGAAAAATTCATTCAACACTTTTCAGTTTGTACGTCCGCGCACGATAGCAAGCATATAGAAAATACAGGACTTTCGGGTTTCTTTATTAAAAACCACTGTAAAAGTTACTAGATTTTTGCGGCGCTGCTCCACATTTTTGTGGCTGATCGGCCCAAACCTTATCAATCAGCGTTTTTAATCCGCAATGATTGCGGATCACTCAACAATCACTTTCATTTGGTGTAAAACTCTGAACTTGATCTGACAACTTCAAACATTTCAGACGAGTGCCTTCGCCACCAGCCAATACCATCGCCAGCACTCTTGGAATTGCCATCTCGCTCCCCCGTTTCTAAAGCTATTACTATTGATGACGCAATATCTTTATCGCCTTCCTTTGGCAATCATTTCTTCAAAAAGTGATTACTGCTGCTCAAGCGAGTTGGATTGCATCATATCGAGCTCAAGCATATAAAGTTGATGAATCAATTATCGCGCGAGTCGAGCTGATTTATTTTTGCCATCGACTGACCTGCACTGCGTAGCGACTCGGGACAATCCAGTCGTCCGGTGTGAATTTCGATGAATACGAGGTCGTTCGCTGTGGCGGCTTTAGCCAGCGCCTCTTCAAGCTCGCCTTCCGTACGAACATCAAGACCTAGCCCACCTCCGAACACCTCCACCAGTTTATGATACTTCCAGGGCTGGAGATCATTGTAAGGACGATCACTCATCACTCGCTCTATGGTATACCCGTCATTGTTGATGAGAAAGATGACAGGCTTGAGGTTGTTGCGGATCATCGTCGACAGGTCCTGGCCAGTTACTTGAAAAGATCCGTCTCCCACAAACAGCACAACCTGCCTGTCCGGCGCTGCCATGCCCGCGCCCAGGGTTGCTCCGATCGTATAGCCGATTGATCCGTAAAAGGTCTGGCCTATGAAGGTCGCTCCCTCCGGCATGAGCATTTCGGCGGCACTGAACAGGGATACGCCTGTTTCAGCAATGACTATTGCATCGTCTTCTATAAAATGACTCATGCGGTCGAAGAATCGCTTGATGGTAAGCGGTTTCGGCACATCAGGCTGGTACAGCTCCGAACGTCGGTGCACGCAGCCCTCAGCGGCGCAGTGGATATCCAGCGTTGCGGGATCGCGTCGAGTAATTTTTTCAGTCAGCCCAAGGATAAAATCATGGAGAGACACGTTCTCGTAATAATGATGTTTGATCCTTACGGAACGGATGTTGGCACTGATCGTCTTCGCGTCGTCGAGGTTGGTTGTGAAGCCGCCGGTGTTAAAGTCGGTCAGCACGGCCCCAAGTTGTAGAATGCAATCTGCGGACTCGACTCGATTTCGCACATACTCGCGACTCCGTTCCCCCTCAAACAGACCAATGAATTGCGGATGCTGCTCTGACAGGACGCTCTTGCCCAACATCATGGTCACATACGGGAAACCGGTTTTGTCGAGAAAGCCGGCGAAATCCTGTTGCAGCTTGAAGCGTATCAATTCGACATCGCCAATCACAACCGGTTTCTGTGCCTTATTCAGCATTTCCAGCGCTTCGGCGATCGCCTCTCCAAGCGCATCCGGATCACTACCTAGGGCTGGCGGGAACAAAAAAGCCTGAGGACGCTGACATGGCATCATCACCACGTCCGATGGAATACTGATGTAAACCGGTTGCTGATGAGATAGGCACGCCGATAACATCCGGTCGATCTCGGCCGGTGCCGTTTGAGCCGAAACCAGCTCGGTTGAGGCGGCAGTAATTTTTTCGTATATCCTCAAGGGAATCTGATAATCGCCCAATGTGTGATGCAACAGCGGCCGGGTGCGGAAACTAATTGTCGAAGGCGAGCCGGTGATCACCACCATCGGCACTCTCTCGGCGAATGCGCCTGCCACGCCGTTGATGGCGCTTAATTCTCCGACGCCATAGGTCGAAGAAAATGCACCAACACCCTGAATACGAGCGTAACCGTCGGCGGCATAGGCCGCGTTGAGTTCATTGCAGGTGCCGACATACTTTAGGTCACTCTTCAGTACTTGGTTGAAGAAGCCCAGGACAAAATCTCCCGGCACGCCAAAAAGGTGATCCACGCCTATCTCTTTGAGTCGGGTTATCAAATAATCAGCAACTGTGATTTCTGAACTTTTCATAGTATTAGACTCCTCATCTTGCTGTTTAAGTAAAGTCTATTCAATAGTTGGACGAATCCGCTATCGCGTCGGAAAACACTCTTAAAGCTTAAACTTCAACTGTACTCAATGTCGAGTACGATAAATTTGGAGTTTAACATGAATGCTATAGAACAAGCGCATCTCGATAAATTATACAATTGTCACCTCAGAACGTTGAAGCTTCGATGCATGAGCGACAAGACTATCGATAGCTACGCACGGTTCGTTCGGCGAGTCTCAAGTCACTTTGCTTGTTGCCCTGATTAATTAACCACCGCGCAAATGGAACCTTAGTTGTTTTTTGAAACTCTCCAGTTGCGGACGGATAATTTCAAACTGTTCTCGTGTTATATCGCTTGGGTATAGGGCTCTTGGCATGATTGTGAAAAAAATCAACAATAATATTAGCTAAAAAGATCATAAACAGGCTCTAAGGGGCGTCAACCGGTTTTAGTGATCGTTAAATTGGCCAACTTATTGTCTGCACGCTCATTAGTGTTATCATTTAAGCCATCCTTTGAGTGGCTTTTTCTTGGTAGAAATAAGTATTTCTTCAAAGGCGTTTTTTACTTTTTGGAAAATTTATTTTCTGAACGTCTCTATGTGGGAGTATAAAGCCATGGGTAAAAACGTAACGCAGAAGCTGATCCAAAGTCACTTGGTCGAAGGCCTTATGATTCCGGGTGAAGAGATTGGTTTGAAAATTGATCAAACACTCACCCAGGATGCGACAGGCACTCTGGTCATGCTGGAATTTGAAGCGCTTGGCATTCCGCGCATACGAACCGAGCTTTCCGCTCAGTATGTGGACCACAATCTCCTGCAGGAAGACTTCAAAAATGCCGACGACCATCTGTTTTTGCGTAGTGCTTGCAAGAAATTTGGCCTTTGGTATAGCCGGCCCGGTAACGGCGTTAGCCATCCCGTTCATATGGAGCGCTTCGGCGTGCCGGGAAAAACCTTGTTAGGCTCGGATAGCCACACCTGCGCGGCCGGCTCATTGGGGATGCTGGCAATCGGCGCAGGTGGCCTGGAGGTGGCGATGGCTATGGCGGGGGAGCCTTTTCGCGTGAACATGCCGAAAACAATGGGCGTCAAATTGGTAGGGGCGCTTCCCGACTGGGTGAGCGCCAAGGATGTGATTTTAGAAATGCTGCGCCGACACAATGTGGACGGCGGGCTTGGCAAGATCGTCGAGTATTATGGTCCTGGATTGAGGTCCCTGACCGCCATGGACCGCCATGTGATTGCCAACATGGGGGCTGAACTGGGCGCCACGACGACGGTGTTTCCAGCAGACGATGCGGTTATGGCGTTCCTGAAAAGTCAGGGGCGTGAGGGAGTCTTTCGGAAAATCCTCGCGGATGAGGATGCGGAATACGACGAATATGAGGAAATCAACCTCTCAGACCTGGAGCCTTTGATTGCGCTGCCGAGCAGTCCGGGCAAGGTGGTGCCGGTGCGCGAGGTGGCGGGCCGGGAAATCTACCAGTCCTATATCGGATCGTCCGCTAATCCTGGGCTGCGGGACTTTGCCATCGCAGCCATGATCGTCGACGGCAAACAGGTTCACGACCGCGTTTCATTCGACGTCAACCCCACGTCCCGGCAGATATTGGAAAACATGATGGCAATGGGCATGCTCGGAAAGCTCATCCATGCGGGCGCGCGCCTCCATCAAGCAGGATGCGGCGGCTGTATCGGCATGGGACAGGCGCCTGCTACAGACCGCATTAGCCTGCGCACCGTACCCCGGAATTTTCCGGGACGTTCGGGCACCAAGGAGGATCAGGTTTATTTGTGCAGCCCTGAAACCGCCGCCGCTTCAGCTCTGACCGGGGTGATCACCGATCCGCGCACGCTAGGCATGGAATACCCCCGTTTCACTGCACCAGAAACCGTACTCCTCAATACCGAGATGCTGATACCTCCTGCACCGGAAGGCGAACTGTATGACCTGGACAAAGGCCCCAATATCAAACCCCTGCCACAGTTAGAACCTCTACCCGAAACACTCCAAGGACCAGTGCTATTGAAAGTGGGGGACGATATTTCCACGGACGAAATTATGCCGGCTGGCGCCAAGGTGCTGCCTTTTCGCAGTAATATCCCGGCAATCAGCCGGTTTGTTTTCAGCCAGATCGACGAGACCTACTACGAAAGAGCAATGGGTTATCAGCAACAGGGCTCATTCGTTGTAGGCGGCGCCAATTACGGACAGGGTTCAAGCCGCGAACATGCGGCCCTTGGCCCACGCTATTTAGGTGTTATTGCGGTAATTGCAAAAAGTTTTGCCAGAATACATTTACAGAATCTTAGCAACTTCGGTATCCTCCCTCTGATATTTGCCAATCCCGAAGATTGGAACAAGATCACTCAATGCGACTTGCTGTCTATTCCTGATGCGCGCAATGCCATTCGCAAGGGCAACAGAATCCAGGTGATCAACCTGACCAAGGACGAGACCTATGAGACCGAACACACGATGACGCCCTACCAGGTAGAAATGGTGCTGGCGGGTAGTCTGATCCATCTGGTTAAACAAAAAGGGCTGAGCCCGGCAAAAAATCAGTCATAAAATAATAATTCCAGGTTGCTGGATCAGGGCGAACAGACCTGCATCGAAAAGTGTTGAGGTTCGAAGCTCATCACAGCTTCGCTAATCGAGAAGGAATACTTAAATGTCAGAAAAGTCGTATCCCCAAGGTATAGCGCCTGCACCCTCCAGTGGTTACCCAACTTGGGCGCCTGCTGCCAAAGACGCGGTTGGCACGGCATTAGGTACCTCACGCGTATGGTTTACCATGGCTCAAGGAATTATCACCGAGGTATATTACCCGCGCCTGGACATTCCTCAGTTAAAAGACCTGGGATTCATCATCGCCGACGGCACAGATTTCTGGATTGAACTGCGCCGGCTGGGCGATTATACGGTGGCCTGGCAGGATGATGTTATTCCGGCAATCACCATCACTCATCACCATGCCCGTTTTATATTAACACTCAAGGTATGCATCGATCCGGAACGTGATGTGCTACTGGTCGATTTTATGTTAAAAGGGGATGCAGATCTGCAACTCTATCTATTGGCCGCACCCCGTATTGGTGAAGATGCAACTAGCAATCAGGCATGGACGGATGAGTGGGCAGGCCACCTCATGTTGTGGGCTGAACAGGGGCCGTTCGGGATGGCTCTGACGGCTGTAGATCGAGAGGGCCGCCCTGCGCTATTGCAGCGTTCAGTAGGATTAGTGGGTAAGAGCGACGGCTGGCAGGATTTTAAAAACAATAATGGCATGACTTGGCACTATGCCCAGGCCGGCCCTGGAGAAGTAGCGTTCACTGCGCAATTGCCCTGCGCCGGTACGTTGGCCTTCGGGCTTTCCGGCAGCCGTGAAGCCGCCGCCACATTGGCCCTGCAATCGCTGTCGACAGGTTTTGATACGCTCTGGGCAAGGTATTGCCAAGGCTGGCAGCAGTGGCTGCAGGCCCTGCACTGGCCACCTGAGTTGGAGGCTTTGCTGGATTCTAAATCACTCATACTATTACGGCGCTCGGCAACCGTCATAAAAATCCACGAAGACCATACATTTCCGGGTGCTTTTGTCGCAAGCCTGTCGGTGCCTTGGGGCGAAGCCAGCAACAGTCGGGGTGGCTATCACTTGGTATGGGCGCGCGACTTAGTCGAGACGGCAGGTGCATTGGTGGCACTCGACGATATAGCGGATGCGCAGCGGTGTTTGATTTACCTCATCGCTACCCAGCAGGCCAATGGCCACTGGCTGCAAAACCAGTGGCTGGGCGGCAAGCCTTTCTGGCAAGGTATACAGCTTGATGAAACGGCTTTCCCGGTGCTGCTTGCCAGCGCCTTGGCGGAGCGAAATGCACTGGGTGAAGTACGAGTGGGCGACATGGTGCATCGGGCCCTTAGCTTCATAGCGCATGAAGGGCCCATGACTGCCCAGGATCGCTGGGAGGAAACCCCGGGCATCAATACTTTTACCGTCGCGGTAGCCATTGCTGCGCTGGTCGAAGGCAGTCGATTTCTCGCAGGGCTCGAATTAGACTGTGCGCTGATGCTTGCCGATACCTGGAACACACGCCTGGAAGAGTATACCTGGGCAGCCAATACTACTCTGGCTCAGCAACTGGGAGTACCAGGCTATTATATGCGCAGCGCGCCGAAAGACATATTGATTCATGAAGGTGCCAAGCTTGAACGCCTACTGATCAAAAACCGCGGGAATAACCCAGGGATTGCCGCCGATGAACAGCTCGCTATCGGTTGCTTGCAGCTTACCCGCTTTGGGTTGCGTGCCGCTGACGACCCTGCCATGGTCAGTAGCGTTCAGGCTATTGACCTGCTGCTCAAGACCAATACGCCCAACGGTCCGGTGTGGCATCGCTATAACGGCGATGGTTATGGTGAGCATCCGGACGGCACGCCCTTTGATGGCTGGGGGCAGGGTCGCGGCTGGCCGCTTTTAACTGGCGAACGTGGACATCTGGCCTTGCTGGCGGGGGAGGATGCACGACCTTATTTGCAGGCTATGGCGCAAATGACTGGTAAAGGCGGACTGTTGCCAGAACAGGTGTGGGATAGCGTGGCCATCCCTGAGCGTGGCCTGTATCCAGGCCAACCCACTGGCTCGGCAATGCCGCTGGTATGGGCGCACGCCGAATTCATCAAACTGGCGCTAAGTATAGCAGCAGGCGAGCCAGTCGATAGGCCTGCGCGCACCTGGGCCCGCTACGGCGGACGCCATTTGCAACTTGATTACGCCTTGTGGCAACCACGCCAGCGTGTGAAGCAACTCGTTGCCGGTCAGGAACTGCGTGTGCTGTTGTCCGAAGCAGCACAGATACACTGGGGTAAGAATGACTGGCAAAACCCGGCGGATGTCATCACTGAAGATTGGGGATTAGGTTACGTTGCACGGCTGCAGACCAAAGAGCTTGTTGCAGGCGAGCACATCGACTTTACCTTCTATTGGCTTGACCGGAAAGTGTGGCAAGGTGAAAATTTCCAGGTTGTCGTTATTACAGGAGATACCCCATGATCATTATTAATTCCCAGTGCAACCGCGATACCTTTCCGGCTGCGTTTGAGGTCGCCGACATCCACTAAGTGCAAATCGCGAGCTTGGGGGCTTTCATCGCACAAGTGCGGAGTCCATGAATCGGGGGTTAGCAAAATGTTTCAAAATAAGGGGATACGCATGACCACATGCAGACCGCAGAATTTACGAAGAGCCCGGTATCTTATGAAAGGGCAAAGTCCGTGTAGTGGCGCTGTCATCACTCGTTAACAGCCATACCCTAATTGAGCAACATATTCTATATCCAACATTACCCATTGAATATTATTATTAAATTAGGCAAACCCTCGTGGCTGAAACCAGTTCTCCGTCGCTCGAACATTGTTGGCAACCGTGCGAAATTGTCGTGTATGCGCGCGACATTTGTCGCTCGGCCGAAGCCCCCTGCTTTGCGGGCGGATCGAAGCGCTTCACTCTGGCAGAAAAACCATGTCATACAGGCGTCCCAAGAAGCTAATAAGCACCCATTCCAAATCAAGCCGCGCGTGATCGGAGAGCAATGTTAAAGCCGGAATCCCAACCCGTCGTATTGACCGTGGGGCATTCCACGCGCCCCCTGGAGACGTTTATCAATCTACTCGATGCCCATGCGGTGACCCGTCTCATTGATGTGCGTACCGTGCCTCGCTCGCGTCACAACCCACAGTTTAACCGAGACACCTTTTCAGATGCGCTTGAGTCTGCCGGAATCCTCTATATACACGCCGTTGGTCTGGGAGGCTTCCGCCGCACTAGCCGAGAGTCGCCTAATCGGGGTTGGCGAAACGAAGCATTTCGCGGTTTCGCCGACTACATGCAGACCACGGAGTTTGCGGAAAATCTAGCAAGCCTTATCGAAGGGGCAAAGCAAGAGCGCATCGCGTTGATGTGCGCCGAGGCCGTACCGTGGCGTTGCCATCGCTCGCTGATCGCCGACGCGCTGCTGGTTCACGGGGTTCGGGTAGAAGAAATCGTCAACGAGACGCGTAGGCAGTTGCATACGATCACGCCTTTCGCCAAGGTGGAAGGCACGTCAATCACTTATCCACCCTACGAGACGCCATCCTTGGACTCAAATCCAGGCACGTAGACAAGTTCCGTTCACGGATGCGGTTGCAGCAGTTTTGTCATCAATCCGCTCCAGGGTGTAGGCGGTGAATGTCGCGTGCCTAAAAATGGGAGAATTTATCCTGCCATTCATAAAATAGTTCTGCAAAAAAACATCTCATTGTCACTAATATGTTGTCAGCATTGTTATGTCGGGTGATAGCCTTAATATACTATGTTTTGCTCTATGCGAATCCTAGTGGGTAGTGAAAGATAAAGGATCGAAAAAGCGCGGCTTATTCGATTAGTTTAAAAAAATCTTTAGGCGCTCCACAGATCGGGCAGGATCAGTCTTTCGGTACATCTGCCCAACGGGTTCCGGGAGCAAGCCCACTATCAGGGTCTCCCTTTGCTTCATCGTAGATATGTTCGCATTCCCTGCACTGATATTTTTTAAAATCGGACATGATGATTCTCCTGGGCAAATTTGTTAATGAAAGTAGATTAAATGATGTTGTCTAAAGCAAAATAAGGCAACGATACCGAAAAGAAGGGTAAGGTAGCTTCCCCTTTATCTTTCAAGTATTTCGGACACTCGCCGTTTAAGGATAGGGAGTAGTTCCTTCTCGAACCACGGATTTCGGCTAAGCCAAATATTATTTCGCGGACTTGGATGCGGAAGGGGGACAATCTTGGGCCAATGGGATCTCCAATTCCGAACCGTCTAGGTAAGTGATGACCGTTCTTCGTTCATGTGATATGTCTGTGCATACCGCCCAACAACCAACGTAACTTCAAGATGGCGCAGATGACCGAGAAGTAGATCGTGCCATGCCAGCATGCATTCAGGCCGTGGCGGAAGGTCACCGGATTTACCCGTGCCGGGAAAACAAAGGCCCATTGGCAGAATAGCTATCCGCCTTGAGTCGTAAAAGACTTCACGCGTCAGCCCCATCCACTCGCGCAAACGATCTCCGCTGGCATCATCGAAAGGCACACCGGATTCATGAACTTTTCTTCCTGGCGCCTGGCTTGCAATCAATATCCGGGCCTGCGGGTGTATCTGTAGAACGGGACGGGGGCCATGTGGCAAATGTGCCGCACAAATGGTGCAAGCGCGGACCTTGGCTAGCAAAGATGCAAATGAATTCATGGGGCAACGTTCCTCGTGACAGGCGAATAACCAAACTCATCCGCTTCTGAAAGACGGAGCGAAGGAATCTTGTGACCAAAGCTCTGGCTATAGGAGGTCAGAGCATCGCCCAGCTCGGTCGCTGTTGGTCGCCGACTCCCTCTCGAATTAAATGCATCAATCTCCCGCCTGTTCTCGTACATCGTTCTCCCTCTCCAACTAACGGAATAGCCAGCTGTTTTCCTGGATCACAACCGCCTGGTTATGCTCTTCGTCCTTTGCGCCATAGACGAGCGTCACGATACCCTTGTCCAGTTCTTGCTTTAAGAGCTGGATTTGCTCGCTATTGCCCTTGAGCTCATCTAAATATCGTTCCTTGAACTCTTCCCACCTGCCCGGGTCGTGGTCAAACCATTTCCGGAGCTCCGTACTGGGAGCGATATCTTTGAGCCACAGATCAATGCTTGCTTTTTCCTTTGTCAAACCGCGCGGCCAGAGCCTATCCACGAGGATACGCCGGCCGTCATGCTTGTCCGGTAGTTCATATACCCTTTTAATCCTGAAGCGATAATTTTCTGGCTGTTGCATTTATGTCTTGAATTCGTCATTTGAGTTAAAGGCAATTACGAGGTATCGCGTCGCGTCATGCTTGAATAATTTACCAGGTATAGTACTAACGATTTAAATTTTAAAGACAATTGTGAGTAAAACAACTGAATCAACTACAGCTCTAACAGCGTGCGGCTCACCGGGCATTAAATAAAGCAGTTGGCCGGATGTTAATGCTTGTGTTGTTCCCATTGCTGGGCACTCAACTTCCCCGGTTATGCAATGAATCACACAGGGCCCTGATACTTTATGACCTGCAAATTCTTTACCTGCCGAAAGAACAAGTCGAACCAGCTCCATTTCAACTGTTTTCGCAATGACTTTTGTTTTTTCATTTGGGACGTCTTGCGCCCAGGTTGCCAAGTCAACAATTTCACCTGGTGATGCGTGATGTGTGGCCATGAATATCTCCTAATAAGTTTAAATTTATCAAATACAAGTTAATAATCCAGTGACGAAAAAATGGTCGCTACTTTTTCGAGACTATCATTAAGATTTTTCAATCCTCCCAAAAAGGGTAAGTTCTCCATCCGACTAACGGGTTTTGCAACCGATCCTTTAATAGATAGGTTTTATGACTTCAAAATGCCTGATAAAACTATCCACACACCGTTGTTTTGCGTTGAATGGAAAGAACGTCAATCCGCCGACTGTCGACGCACCCCCTGCCAGCCTTTGATGGATGCGATTACCAAAGGTATGGCACCAAATATAATAAATACCAGGTCACCGGGCAGACGTAACCACTCGATCAGGCGAGATCGCTCGCTGTCGATGTAGTCAAGGCTGCGCGCATGCCAGTATCCATGCTGAGCTACATCCCAGACCTGTAACACTCCGCTGGGGAACAAGCTCATCATTAACATCATAGTCAGACCGACATTGGTGCCCCAAAATCCGACCTTAACGTATTTCTCGATGTCGACCCAGCGTTTATCGGTGCTGGTCTGGCGCAAAACGAATACCATCAGCGCAAGCGCAAGCATGCCGAATACACCCATCATCGCGGCATGGCCATGATTGGGCGTCAGTTGGGTACCGACTTCATAGTAGCTGACGATCGGCAGGTTGATTAGGAAGCCGAAGATGCCGGCGCCGACGAAGTTCCAGAAGCCCACGGACATCAAGAAGTAGAACGTCCACTTATGCGGTATTGCTACCGATTTGCCGCAGGTGTCGCAGTCAGCACGTGTAGTGCGCACGAAATCCCACGCATCCAGGGTCAGCAGCGTCAACGGCACCACCTCCAGTACCGAAACCATCGCCGACAGTGCCATGTTGACGCTGCTCTGGCCAGTAAAATACCAGTGATGGCCAGTGCCGATCAGGCCACCGGAGAAATACAGGATGGCGTCGAGGTAAATCACTCGAAGCGCAACGTTACGCCGGGTAAGACCCAATTGATAAAACAGCAGCGCCACCATCGTGGTTGCGAAGAATTCAAAGAAACCTTCGACCCATAGATGAATGATCCAGAAGCGCCAGGTATCGACCACGGTGAAGTTGGTTTTGGCATTGAAAAAGAGTGCCGGAATGTAGAACAGCGGAATCGCCAGGGAAGCCAGCAGGAACAGCCTGACCAAAGGTTTCGCTGAAGGATCGCTCAAAGTATCTGACTGCACCAGTTTCAATAATATTGCAAACCACACCAACAGACCGACGATAAGCAGGTACTGCCACAGACGACCGAGCTCCAGGTATTCCCAGCCCTGATTGCCAAGCCAGAACCACCATTGACCCAGCAGTTGTGAAATACCCGCCCACTCGCCTAACAGGCTGCCACCTATGACCACGACGAAAGCACCGAAAAGTAGATGAACCCAGCCAGCGAACCAGTGTGGTTCATCTTTGCGCAGTGAACGGCCGAGAAACAAGGCCGCGGCAACATAAGCGGTAGCGATCCAAAAAACCGCGGTTTGCAGATGCCAGGTGCGCATCAGATTGCTGGGAAATATTTTCTCTAATTGGAAGCCGTAAAAACTGCCCGGATCGGCACGATAGTGCGCCACCGCGCCACCCACCAAAGTCTGCATAAGAAACAGCAGTGCCACCACCACGAAGAATTTCACCAGCGACAGCTGGCCGGAACTGGCCTGCCCCGGCAGCAGATGAGGGTGTACATGCTGTCCGGTGCTAATCCAGCCAAGATAATCGAATTTGCCGAACATCAACAGGACGATTCCAATACCGGCCAGCAACACGATAAGACTCAATGCACTCCACAACAGCGCGCCTGGGACGGGCGTATTGCCAACACTGGGGTCGTACGGAAAATTGTTGGTATAGGAGTAATTCTCACCGGGGCGGTTGGCCACCGATGCCCACGCAGTCCATGTGACGAACGCAGTAAATTGTTGCAATTCAGTCGGATCGCTGATCAGTCCACGCTGGAGCCCGCCATTACGTTCGGGGTTAAGGAAATAATCCGTCCAATAAGCAATCTGTCGACGGTAGGCGGCAGTCTCCGGCATGGTCAGATGCAGCGTAGCGCTGGCGGCGTCATAACGATTGGTTTTTAACTCGACCGCTGTTTGTGCATACACTGCCGCCAGTTGTCCAGGCGCCAGTGCAGGAAGCGGCTGTTGGTATTGCTGCTGCGCAATGACCGTGGCGGTATCCTCGCCGATACGGTGCAATGCCTCGGCCGAGTAATCGGGCCCAAGATATGCGCCATGACCCCAGATACTGCCGTTGTTCATCAATCCGTACTTGAGAAAGATGGCCTGGCCTTCGCTGATGTCGTCGCCGGTAAACAGGCGAATACCTTGCGCATCAAGCACCTGTGCAGGGATCGGCGGAGCGTTGCGGTAGGCCAGTGAAGTGATGACGATCAGGCCTGTAAAGCCCAGCACCATCACGATCAGCACCGTGCGCATCCACCAGGGAGACAACGCGGAGTCCTCTGTAGTTAAGGGTTGTGCGGCAATACTCATGGTGTTCTCCTTTATTTAATAAGCACCTAATACTATCGTTAAGTGCTTAGCAGAAAGTAAATTGGTATTGAGAGCCAAAACCAGCGCCGATTTCATCGATAGCCTCCTCAAGTTCGGTAGGTGTAAACGATTGGAATGGCAGCCACTCGTATTTCA
>NZ_JAXUHN010000047.1:0-41489 GCF_035916875.1 Methylomicrobium sp. Wu6 | reverse complement strand
TGGAGAGGGTTGGGGTGAGGAGGATCAAAAATAAGGAAAAATACTTTATTTTGATCCCCTCATCCCAGCCTTCTCCCGAAGGGAGAAGGAGCGAAGCTTCTCTTAACTTAATGGCATTGACGCTCTACGTAGGAATGCAGTCTAAACCGCTCCGCGGTTCGGGACGTTGAGCGTCCTGGAGCGGGTTTCCACTAAAGCGTGGGAACCATAAATCGATTTTCACGGTAACAAACATGAATCAGCCAAAGACAGTCGATGCCGGCACGGTCGCCTTGCGCAGCCGGTCGTTGACGGCCTGCCAGGCGTCGCCCTCGGGCGGCTGCTCGACCACGATCAGATCGAACCGGAGATTATCCATTTCGCGTAAGGCCGCATAGAGCGCCTGCGCATAGTCGTGCGCGGCTTCGGGCATGTGCAGAATGTGTTCCAGATGCAGCGGGAGGATCGGCCGATGGTATGCGATCAGGCCGACGCGCCGGCCTTGCGCATTCAGTTCTGCGAGCGTTGCCGAGAGTTCATCGGCCCGGCATAACAGCGCCATCGTGCTCGGCGCGTAATGCACGGCCAAGAGGCCTGGCGCGCGGATATCGAGGGCTTCATCGCTCTTGGCCGCGACCGCTAAGGGTACGCCGATCAGCGCTTCAATCTGTTGGCGGGTGATTCTGCCGGGCCGGAGCTGCCGCGGCCGGGCGCCGCTCAAATCGATGATCGTCGATTCGACGCCGACCTCGCAGGGGCCGCCGTCGAGAATCAGATCGACGCTGTCGCCGAGTTCTTCCTCGACATGCCGGGCCGTAGTCGGGCTGATCCTGCAGAAACGGTTCGCCGAAGGCGCGGCGATGCCGCCGCCGAACTTTCTGAGCAGACTCAAAGCGACCGGATGGTTCGGTACGCGCAGGCCCACGGTCGGCTGGCCGCCGGTCACCGCATCCGGCACCTGCGGCTTTTTTTTCAGGATCATCGCGAGGGGGCCGGGCCAGAAATGGCAGGCCAGCAGCCAGGCCGTCTCGGGCACGGTCTCGGCCCAATCGGTCAGGCAGGAAGCATCCGTGATATGCACGATCAACGGATGATCGGCGGGGCGCCCCTTGGCCGCGAAGATGCGGCCGACCGCCTCCGCGTTCGAGGCGTCGGCGCCCAGGCCGTAAACCGTTTCGGTCGGAAAGGCGACCAGGCGCCCCCGGCGCAAGAGATCGGCGGCAAGGTCGAGAGCGGCGTCATCCGCAAGCAAAGGTTTCATCGTCAAGCGGATTCTTGTGGGGTGATTTCGATCAAGACTTCGTCGGGGTTGGCGGGTTCGCCCTTCACCACATGCACCGCCTTCACGGTGCCGGCGATTGGCGCGGTCACTTCGGTTTCCATCTTCATCGCCTCGGTGACCAGCACGGCCTGGCCGGCGTCGACTTTTTGGCCAACCTTGACCAGCACTTCGAGCACATTGCAGGGCATGCGCACGCCGACATCGCCCGGCTCGGTCGGCCGCCGGCGCTTGCTGGCGATATTGCTCTTGACCGCGCCCTGGGTGCCGCCGTCGAGCACGATTTCGTCGAGCGTTTCGACGACGATCTCTTCCGGCACGCCGTCGACCATGAAATAAAAATGGCGCAGCATCTGATTCTTAGGGCCGGCGCCGGTGACTTTCACGTGATAGGACTCGCCGTGCAGGGCAACATTGAATTCGGTCGGCGCCTTCTTGATGCCGTCGGCCTGGGTGGGCTCGATTTCGAGCGGTTCCGGAGTCAGAGCGCCGGACGAGCGTTGTTCGAGAAACTGCTTGCCGACTTCCGGGAACATCGCATAGCTCAACACGTCCCGGTCGTTCAAGGCCAGGTGGCCGATGGCCTCGCGCAGATGCTCGAGCTCGGGCTTCAGCAAATCGGCCGGACGGCAGTCGATCGGCTCTTCGCTGCCGATCGCGCGCTTTTGCAGGCCCGGATCGACCGGCGCGGGCGCCTTGCCGTAGCCGCCTTGCAGGTAGCGTTTAACCTCGTTCGTGATCGTCTCATAGCGCTTGCCGGTCAGCACGTTCAACACCGCCTGGGTGCCGACGATCTGCGAGGTCGGCGTCACCAGCGGCGGGTAGCCGAGGTCTTTCCGGACTTCCGGAATCTCCTTGTAGACTTCGCCGATCCGGTCAAGCGCGTTCCGTTCCTTCAACTGGTTGGCCAGATTCGAGATCATGCCGCCCGGCACCTGAAACAGATGCACCTGGGTGTCGATGCCGGTGTATTCGCTCTCGAAGCGGCGGTATTTCTTGCGCACACCGGCGAAATAGTCGTTCACTTCCTTTAGATGATCGAGGTTCAGGCCGGTGTCGTAGGGAGTACCCTTCAGTGCGGTGACCAGGCTTTCGGTCGGCGGATGGCTGGTGCCGCCGGCCCAGGACGACAGGGCCGTGTCAATGTGCCGGCAGCCGGCTTCGATCGCCTTCAACTGGCACATTTCGGCAAGCCCAGAGGTCGCGTGCGAATGCAGGTGCAAGGGCAGGTCGATCGCGTCCTTCAGCGCCTTGACCAGCTCGCTGGTCGCATAAGGCGTCAGAAGGCCCGCCATGTCCTTGATCGCGATCGAGTCGCAGCCGAGCTCTGAGAGGTCCTTCGCGAGCGCGACGAAGCTATGGGTGTCGTGCACCGGGCTGGTCGTGTAACAGATCGTGCCTTGGGCATGCTTGCCGCTCTGCTTGACCGCTTCGATCGCGGTTTTGAGGTTCCTGACATCGTTCAGCGCGTCGAAGATACGGAATACGTCGATGCCGGTCTCTGCTGCCTGCTGCACGAAGGCTCTGACCACATCGTCCGAATAATGCCGGTAGCCGAGCAGGTTTTGCCCGCGCAGCAGCATTTGCAGACGCGTTCTCGGCAGCGCGGCTTTCAGCTTGGCGAGGCGCTCCCAGGGGTCTTCCTTCAGGAAGCGGAGGCAGGCGTCGAAGGTCGCGCCGCCCCAGCATTCGAGCGACCAATAGCCGATCTCGTCGAGCTGCGCGCAGGCCGGCAGCATGTCTTCGGTACGCAGGCGCGTCGCGATCAGCGATTGATGCGCGTCGCGCAGAATGACGTCGGTAATATGTACTTTTTGCATCGTTAAACCTTTTAACTGATGTTACGCATTGTCCACGAAAAACATAAAAGGCACGAAAAATTTCATAGCACAATCCGTTCAACTGTTGCTTTCGGGTAGTGGCCAAAGTTGACCAGCAAACCCAAGCTCATTTTCGTCCCTTTCAAATAATTCAACACCTGCGCCTTATGCGCTCCCGTAGTCGCGGAAAGCGCTTTTATTTCAACAATGATGGACTCGTAGCAAATAAAGTCAGGAGTATAGGTCTGCCGTAACGTATCGCCTTTGTAAAAAAGTCTCAGTTCTGGGTGTTCAAAATACGGTACCCCTCGTTTTGACAGTTCCCTTGCCATACACTCTTGATAAATCGACTCAAGAAAACCTCAACCCATTTCCCGATACACCTCAAACACGGCACCTTGTATTTTGTAACATTCTTCTTTGTACCAAATTTCCCCATCCATTTTTTCGTGCTTTTCGAGTATTTCGTGGACATTAATGGGTCACAGGCCGGTATGCGCGGCCATCGCGGCAGCGATCACGCTGGCCAGCACTTCGGGCCGGGGTTTGTGCGAATAATTGATTAGTTCCGGATGTTTGTCCACGAAGCCGGTATTGAACTGTCCGGAACGGAATTCGGGATGACGGAGGATTTCGAGATAATAGGGTATCGTGGTCTTGATTCCGAACAGGCCCATGTCGCGCAGCGCCCGTTCGCCGCGCTTGATCGCATCCTCCCAGGTCAATGCGCTGACGATGACCTTCGCGAGCATCGAATCGTAGTAGGGCGGTATCTCGTAGCCGGTATAGATCGCGGTATCGGTCCTGACGCCGGGGCCGCCCGGCGCGTAATAGCGCGAAATGCGGCCGAAGCTCGGCAGAAAGTTGTTCTGCGGGTCTTCGGCATTGATCCGGAACTGGATCGCGAAGCCGCGCCGGTGAATTTCTTCTTGTTTGAAGCGCAGAGGCAAACCGGCCGCGACGCGGATCTGCTCCTCGACGATATCGACGCCGGTGATCGTCTCGGTGATCGTGTGCTCAACCTGCACGCGCGTATTCATTTCCATGAAATAGAAGCGGTCCTGATCGTCGAGCAAGAACTCGACCGTGCCGGCGTTCGTGTAGCCGACCGCCTTCGCAGCGAGCACCGCGAGGCCGCCGATGTACTGGCGCTGCGCTTCCTCGAGCTGCGGCGACGGCGCGATTTCGATCAGCTTTTGATTGCGGCGCTGGATCGAGCAGTCGCGTTCGTAAAGATGGATCGTGTTGCCGTGATTGTCCGCCAAGACCTGTACCTCGATATGGCGCGGATTCACGATGCATTTTTCGAGAAACGCTTCGGCCCGGCCGAAAGCCTTGCCGGCCTCGGAGATCACCCGGTCGTAATTGCGCCGGAGTTCATCGCGAGTATCGCAGCGGCGGATGCCGCGCCCGCCGCCGCCCGATGTCGCTTTCAGCATGACCGGATAGCCGATCGTTTCGGCGACTTCGAGCGCCTCGTCGACCGTGTCCAGATTGCCGGCGGAACCCGGCGTGACCGGCAGTCCCGCCGCGATCATCGCCTTGCGCGCCTCGGTCTTGTCGCCCATCCGTTCGATCACCTCGGCCGAAGGTCCGATGAACACCAGGCCGCGCTCGGCGCAGGCCTTGGCGAATTGCGCGTTTTCGGAAAGAAAGCCGTAGCCCGGATGGATCGCGTCGCAGCCGGTCGCCGCGGCCAGATTGACCAGCGCATAGATATTCAGATAACCCGCGACCGGCTCGCTGCCGATGCAATAGGATTCGTCGGCCTTTTTGACATGCAGCGCAAAGCGGTCGGCCTCGGAATAGATCGCGACCGAACGGATGCCCATCTCTGCGCAGGCGCGGATGATGCGCACCGCGATTTCACCGCGGTTCGCGATTAGGATTTTGCGTAACATAAAACGGCTTGGACGGCGGAGAAACTCGCGTTGTTTAAGAGATTACGGAAGTCTTTGACGGCTAACTGCCACTATATCAGATTCTTAGCCGATACACTCAGCTGGTCACCCAAAAATAAATGCCGAACATGCCGGCCGCGCAACCGGCCAAAACTTTCAGCCGTTTGCGGCTGGGCATTTCGGCCCAGTACTGCTTGCCGTCGGTGAGCAGTTGCTGATAGGAAGCACGCACATAGGCTTTGGCGCGACGATACAGTCCTGGCGCCGTCCGCCATACCTTATACGCCACGCCGCCGATAATCGCGACTTGCACATAGAATAATATCAGCTGGCTATGGTATTTGCTCAGATGGAGACTGTGCCCAATCAACTCTTCGAACATGAAGCACAGCGATTCGTAGAAGATATGCAGGAATTCCAGCAGATAGTGCGCTCCGGCCAAATAGAGGTCGGGCAGCAAAATCAAGCTGCCGACCAGGCTGGAGCTGAAACAGACTCTACGCTGGCGTGAAGAAAGTTGCTGAATTTTAATAAAAACTTCATTCAATTTGTTCATCGAGTAGACCTAATGAGGTTTTGATACGAACCTGGAAACTGATTGTCCGAGTTTTTTTAATCCAGCCGCCGAGGGACAAAGCACGGGGTGAATGTCGTATCGTTCATGGTAAATCGATTTGCATTAAAGACCCCGTCGCGCGACATACGCTAAAAAGGGATGGATCTGCGGGCAGAAAGCTTCGATTCTGACTTGCCTGCATCCTGTGCTCCAATCTTTCCTAATTGACCAATGATAAATTTAGCGGCTAACTCAAAATTTGGAAAGCAGAATATATTTGATCATTTATTCGAAAAAAACGATGTATTGTGTTTTTTGTGGCCGCTATATGATATTAAAAAAGATATTTTAATCGTCTATTTCGAATTATTTCGATACGATATTATTATTGAGCAAAATGACACCTGTTTTGCACTTTTCTGGCGCGCAGTTTTATCGAGTAAAAGCGACTCTGCTCTGTGATGAATCTGTGGACCGACATGAAACGGTGCAATAATAAATTTTGTTTTCTCTTCGTTACAGTGTAAAGAGCAAAATATGATCAATTACAAGCATTTGCACTATTTCTGGATGGTCGCCAAGGAAAAGAGCATCGTCAAGGCCAGCGCGCAGCTGCATTTGACGCCGCAAACGATCAGCGGTCAATTGAGCTGCCTGGAAGACTCGATGGGCGTGACCTTGTTCGATCGAGTCGGCCGGCATCTGGAGCTGACCGATGCCGGACGGCTGGTGTTGTCCTACGCGGATGAAATCTTTTCGTTGGGCAGCGAACTGCAAAATGCGGTGCGCCACCAGCCGAAGAAATCGTCACTCGCGTTCAAGGTCGGCATCGACAACGTCGTGCCTAAATCGATTGCGTACCGCTTACTGGAGCCGGCTTTGCATATTCCGGAACCCATTCATTTTTATTGCCGCGAAAACGATCTGGATGCCCTTCTTACAGATTTGTTGCTGCACAAGCTCGATCTGGTCATTTCAGACAGCCCGATTGCCGCCGATCTCGATTTCCGCGGATCTTGCGATCCCTTGGGCGAATCGGGCCTGACGATTTTCGCCGCGGCGGCATTGACCGAACGCTTGCAAGGCGAATTTCCGTCTTGCCTCGATAATGCGCCGCTGTTGCTGCCCGCCTCGAACACCGGCATCCGGACGCATTTGCAGCGCTGGTTCGACAAATGGCGCATTCATCCGGCGATCGTCGGCGAATTCGAGGACAGCGCATTGATGAAGGAATTCGCGCAGGCGGGCGTCGGCGTGATCGCAGCGCCGACCGCGATCAGCGCCGAGATCGAGAGAAAGCATGAATTGATCGCGATCGGAACGGTCGAAGAAGCAGTCATCCGTTATTATGCGATTTCGGTGCAGCGTAAAACCGCGCATCCGGCCGTCACGGCGATTGCCGAAAAAGCCGGCGAATGGTTGTTCAAAGAGAGCGCGTAAAGCGGAAAATCGGGGAAACTCAATTTTTGATTATAGTATCGATTCGAAACAAGTTATACTAGATAGCAAGCTGCTATTGCCTCACCCAATAAAATGGAGTCAATCTCATGATACACAAACACCTCAAATATTATACCGACCATTTGAAGGGCGATGTGCCCGCCGGTATCGTCGTCTTTTTGGTTGCGCTGCCACTCTGTCTGGGAATCGCGATGGCTTCGGGCGCGCCGCTGTTTTCCGGCCTGATCGCGGGCCTGATCGGCGGTCTCGTGGTCGCCTGGCTGAGCGGCTCCCAGCTCAGCGTTTCGGGTCCCGCCGCCGGTTTGACCGTGATCGTTCTGAATGCGATCGAAAAGATCGGCAGTTTTCAGGGCTTTCTGACCGCTCTTGTGATAGCGGGCTTTCTGCAATTGGTGTTGGGTTTTTTGCGGGCGGGCATCATTGCCTCCTTCTTTCCTGCCTCGGTGATCGAAGGCATGCTGGCGGCGATCGGTCTGATCCTGATCATGAAACAGCTCCCGCACGCGACCGGTTACGACGCGAGTTTCGAGGGCGACGAAAGCTATATGGCCGATACGGCCGGTTCGAGTGTGTATGCCTTGTTCGACTCGTTGAAAGCGATCTCGCCCGGCGCGCTCGTGATCAGTTCTGTCGGTCTGCTGATTATGATCATTTGGGAATTGTCCTGGTTCAAGAAGCGCAAGCTCTTCACCTTGATTCCCGGGCCGTTGGTCGCGGTGGCCTGGGGCGTCGCTTATAATCTGACCGCGATGAAATTTGCGCCGGAATGGGCGGTCAACAACCCAAAACACATGGTAACTTTACCTGTTTTGGATCATCCGACCGCGCTTTTCGATCAGTTTGTATTCCCAGATTGGAGTTTTCTCGCCGATCGCCAGATTTATACCGTCGCGGTAACAATGACCATTATCGCGAGCCTGGAAACCCTGTTGAGCCTGGAAGCGGTCGATAAACTCGATCCGTTGAAACGCATCGCGCCGACCAATCGCGAACTGAGGGCGCAGGGCATCGGCAACATGATCAGCGGCTTTATCGGCGGCTTGCCGATCACCGCCGTGATCGTGCGCAGTTCCGCGAACATCAACGCGGGCGGAAGAACCCGGATCGCCTGTTTCGTGCATGGCGTGTGCCTATTGATCAGCTTGTTGTTCTTCGCGCAATACCTGAACTATATTCCCTTGGCCTGTTTGGCGGCGATTTTGCTGCAAACCGGCTATAAATTGGCAAAACCGAAGCTGTTCAAGGAATTTTTCCGCAAAGGGTTGAGTCAGTTTGTGCCCTTCGTGGTTACGGTCGGCGCGATTCTGGCGACCGACTTGTTGGAAGGCATGGCGATCGGCATGGCGGTCGGGATGATTTTCGTGATCATGGCGAATTACCATGCCGCGATCACCTTGACGCAGGACGGTTCGCATTATGTGCTGTCGCTGAACAAGGACGTCTCGTTTTTGAACAAGGCACTGCTGCGCAAGTTTATTTTGCGCATCGAGGCGAATAGCACGGTCGTGATCGACGCGAGCAAGGCGGGGTTCATTGACCACGATATTGTCGAAACGATCGAGGATTTCTTGGCCGCCGCGCCGGACGACAATATTTCGGTGCAGTTAGTCGATTTACACGGCAAGGACAAGATGAAAAAACATGAGGCTCACGTCGTGCTCAACGGTCGCGGCAAAAAACCTCAGGCCGTCGCCTGATCTATAGATTGTCCCGTCTCGGCAGGATGAAATCGGTATCCGATTCCTCCGGGGCGTGGAGCCCGCCGCTGCGGTCGGCCGCTGTCCGCTGGATGATTGCGGATAATCCGGTCACCAAGGGATAGTCGCCGATTTTCTCGAGGTCTATCCAGCGCGCCTCCGAGACGTCGCTCGCTGCAACAGGGATGTTGTTTTGCTCGTCCACTAATTCGACCAAAAAATCGACAATCACATAATGAAAGTTTTCGATGCGCCGTTCGACCACCGCGGCGATCGATAGCACGTTCACCTCCAGACCGGTTTCCTCCTTCACTTCCCGCCGGCAGCATTCGACTAGCGCTTCGCCGGCTTCGAGCTTACCGCCCGGCACCGACCATAACCCTTGCGCGGGCGGTTTGTCGCGCTTGATCAACAGTACCTGGTTTTGCCTGTTAACCAAGAGGCCGCCGACGCCGATCATCGGTTCCGGAAATGATGGATTTTCTTTCTCCTGCATTAGGCTGCACCTGCTGAACTTTTTATTATACGGGACGGATAGTAGTTGTAAGTGAATGGTCGAAGTGATATGTTGCCGGAACTTACCGGGCGTTCCAGAGACTGGTGAAAAGGGTGTTAAAGATCCTCCTCCCCGTCGTTAATATCTCACCAGCGTTAATTCATATAATAACCATTATGAGGTAGATTATGTTTTCATTGAAGCATTCCCTGTCCGCGTGTCTTGTCCTGGCTTATTCCCATGCGGTTCCGGCGCTGGCGGCCGATGCGGCGGCAGGCGCCGAGAAAGCGGCGATGTGCGCCGGTTGCCATGGACCGAACGGCAAAAGCAGCAATTCGCAATGGCCCAATCTGGCGGCTCAGCAACCGGCCTATTTGGCTGCTCAACTGAAGGCGTTCAAATCCGGCGCCCGTACAAATCCGATGATGCAGAGCATGATCGGCAATTTGAATGATCAGGATATCGAAAATCTCGCCGCTTATTTTGCGGGTCAACCCGCGGCAAAAGCAGGTGGCGATGCGGCGTTGGTTAAAACGGGTGCGGACAAATCCGGGATGTGCCTCGGTTGTCATGGCGCACAAGCGCAAGGCAGTGCGCAGATTCCGCGGTTGGCGGGACAGCATCCGGGGTATTTGGTGGCCCAGCTGAAGAATTTCAAAGAAGGCACTCGTCAAGGCGGCCCTATGCAAAGCATGGCGAGCACGCTTTCCGATGACGACATGAAAGCGCTGGCTGCTTACTTCGGCTCGCTTTAAACGGCTTCTTTCAGTACGATAGAATGAACTGGCAAGCAATTGCCGAGCGGATCAATCTCGCAACCGATCAAGACTTCCATTTCGCCGCCGCGCGACCGTTGGGCGGCGGCGATATCAACTCGGCCTATCGATTGCAAGGCCGCGACCGGTCTTATTTCGTTAAACTGAATCGCCGTGAACTGGCGGACATGTTCACTGCCGAATTCGACGGCTTGCAGGAAATCTCCAGTATCGGCGTGGTGCGCGCGCCCGCTCCAATCGTTCATGGCGAGTCCGGCACACAAGCTTTTTTGGTACTCGAATATCTGGAATTTGGCCGCTCCGATCAACAATCGCAACGGCTGCTTGGGCGGCAACTTGCCGAATTGCACCGGCATAAGCAGCCTTATTTCGGCTGGCGTCGGAACAATACCATCGGCAGTACGCTACAAGTAAATACACGCAGCAAAGATTGGATAGAATTTTGGCGCGAAAGGCGCCTCGGTTTTCAGTTGCAGTTGGCCGGCCATAACGGTTGCTCAAGCCGTTTGCAAAGCCAGGGCGAACGTCTGTGCGGCGCTTTGGATGGCCTGTTCGACGGCTACCGACCGGAACCGTCACTCCTTCACGGCGATCTGTGGGCCGGCAACAGCGCGGCGGACAGGCAGGGCCAGCCGGTCATTTTCGATCCGGCCTGCTATTACGGAGACCGCGAGGCCGACATCGCGATGACCGAATTGTTCGGCGGCTACGACAAGGATTTTTATCAGGCCTACGATGAAATCTGGCCTCTCGATGCAGGCTATCCGGTCCGCAAGACGCTTTACAATCTTTATCACATCCTGAATCATCTGAACCTTTTCGGTGGCGGCTACCAGCGCCAGGCCGAAAATATGACAATGCAATTGTTGGCCGAACTCGGCGTTTAACTGACTCACCAAGCACTCGCTTAAGATTGGATTATCGCGATACATGGATACAACCGGTATAATCGGCAGTTTTCTTAATTCCAAATAACCATCTTTTTTGTGCGGCATTTAAATCATGAGTTTATTAATCCAATACCTTGCGCTTTGCTGGTTTCGCAATAATCCCCTCGATTTAACACCTTCCAAATCGTTCATGTGGAAGACGGTGATTTTTTACCTGATTTCGGGAATGATTGTCGAGGGCCTGATTGCCGATCCCGCGGACGGCTCATTGGAAGTCATGTTGCGGACCATTATGGCATTTTCGTCCATCACGGTGTTATTGCTACTGCTCAAAAAACGGCATAATTTTTATCAACTGTTCACCGCGATTTTCGTCTGCGAAAACTTTATCATGACGCTGGCCACCTTCACCGAAGGGCTGTATTTCTGGATGGTGATGACCCATCGGGAAAAAGCGGAAGAAATTTCGATCGGCATCGGTGCCTTGCTGGTGCTATGGTATCTGGCGATCGTCGCTTACATTTTGCGGCAGTCCTTTGCTTTCGAGCGTGGCGCGAGCCTGATTTTGGCATTCGGTTATTTTGTGGTGACTTATGGGTTACCGATGTTGTTTATGGATATATAAAGCAGAAAGCGCAAAGGCATTCCGTATCTTACTGATTTATATAGGAAGGTATTTTTTGTCAAAATGGTGCTTACTTTCTAATCATAATAAAATGAAAGTATTTAAAAGCTATTTACTACTATTAGCCTGAAAAAATCTGTGGGTAAGACAATATAACATATAACTATCAACGGCTTATGTTACATGGCAAGTTGTCTTTTTAATGGCTGCCAATTTGTTGATGGATTGTGGATAAATTGATGCACAATTATTTACACCTCCTTATCCACAATAAGCCCGGCTTTTTCTCACTGTTTACTCGCTGATGGCTTTCAGATTCGCGAGGCCCTCCTCATATTTTTTGCCAACCATCTTGTCCATGCTGAAAAAGATGCCGATCAGCTTGGAAATGTATGGGCAGTGTCCATACATGGCTTGAGTAACCATCGTGGCGTCGCCATGGGTTACGAGCGTGAATTCGATGGTATTGTGAGCTTCGAAGGGTTTGATGAAATCGATTTGGATCAACACTTTGGAGCGAGGTGAAGACTCGATGATTTCCATTCGGCCCCGACCTATTTCCTTGTTGCCGTTCCATTCATAGATTGCGCCCTCGCCGCTGACGGCTCCGCTATAGCTGCGCTTTATCGCGGGATCGACTTTCTCCCAGGGCGACCAGGGCTCCCATTGGTGAAAATCGTTGATCAGGGGAAAGATTTTTTCTGGAAGGACTTTGATGCTTATCGAGCGTTCAACACGGAAAGTATCGGGCCGGGTTGCCGCATAGATCAGCAGGGCGGCGAAAAGAACGACAACTGTGATAACAATGGATTCGATCATTTCTTTTCTCCTAGGTGACGAAGCTTAATGTTAGTATCGTAGGGTACGCACCGCGTACCTTTTCAAAGTGTTCCGGTGAATCAAGCCTCAAAAAAGGTACGCGGTGCGTACCCTACAAGCTTACTGCATAGATGGCGGATTCAAGAAAGCCCGAATTTCCTTTCCAGTTCAATATGCTTGTCGATATGAATCACTTCCTTAAATTGTTCAAATGACAGATCTTTATTGATATTTTCGGTCGAACCATCCTGTTTCAAGTTGCCAAAGCAATCCTTCAGCGCCTGTGTCACCGAAAATAAGCCGGACAGGGAAAAAGCCGCCAGCTTGTAGCCCATCTCTTCAAGCTCCCGAACCGACAAGTTCGGGGTCTTCCCGCCTTCGATGATGTTCGCGAACAGCGGAACTCCGGTAAAATGGCGGGCGATCTCTTCCAGTTCGTCCCGGGACTGCGGCGCTTCAATAAACAACACGTCCGCGCCGGCTTCGAGATAGCGTTCGCCTCTGGCGATGGCTCCCTGCAAACCCTCGATCGCGCGGGCATCGGTTCGACCGATGATCACCAGGTTCGAATCGCCGCGCGCATAGACCGCCGCCTTGATTTTTTCGGCTTGCTCCTGCATCGGAATTACCCGTTTGTCTTCGAAATGCCCGCATTTTTTCGGCCATTCCTGATCTTCCAGGATGATGCCGGCGACTTTCGAGGGGGCGATTTCCTGGACCGTGCGGATCACGTTCAGCGGATTACCGTAGCCGGTATCCATGTCGGCGATCAAGGGAATCGAAACGCTGTTTGCGATCCGGCAGGCCGCGGCTATCATCTCGCTGGCGCTCAGATAACCCATGTCAGGTTTGCCGAGTAGAGAAGCCGATAGGCCGAAGCCACTGGTAAAGAGGAATTCGAATTCCGCCTGTTCGGCGATCATCGCGCCCAAACAATCATACACGGCGGGAGCGGCTTTGATGCCGGTCTGTTCGATCAGGGCTCGAAGTGTATTTTTCATCGATTTTGTTGTACTAGTTTGATTTGATATGCCAGTCGAGGTCTGTTTAATAGCCGCATAGCCCATTGGCAATTCCGGCCTTTGGGCGCTATGATAGCAGGTAAATTTTTTCCTGGACTTTCCTTAACTTATGAGACTTGCACGGACCCTTTTCTTTATCGCGTTGGTGGTGGTCGTCAATGCCTTGATCACTTGGCTGAACAATCTGCCGCAGGACGCCGGCGTCGATGTGCCCGGCGGCAAGGTCAATAGTGTTTCATTCGCGCCATTTCGCGAGGATCATAGTCCGCTGACCGAAGTCTTTCCGAGCGCTCAGGAAATCGACGAGGATTTACGCTTGTTGGCCGGCCAGACCCATACGATCCGGACCTATGCGAGTTCGAAAGGGTTGACCGAGTTGCCGGCGATGGCGCGCAAATACGGCCTGAAAATGATTCAGGGCGCCTGGATTGGCGGCCCCACGGTGGCGAAGGAAAACGAGGAAGAGATTACCGCCTTGATCAAGGCGGCGAACGCCTATCCGGACGTGATTACCCGCGTGATCGTCGGCAACGAAGTGCTGCTGCGCGGCGAGCTCGAGCCCGAGCAATTGCTGAGTTATATCCGCCGGGTCAAGCAGGCGGTCAAGCAGCCGGTGTCCTATGCGGATGTCTGGTCGTTTTACATGCGTTATCCCGAAATAGCGAAAGAAGTCGACTTTTTTACCGTGCACATCCTGCCGTATTGGGAAGACGAACCGTTACCGGTCGATAAAACCGCCGAACATATCGTGAAGAATTATCAGAGAATCCGCGACGCCTATCCCGGAAAACCGATCCTGATCGGCGAATCCGGCTGGCCAAGCACGGGGCGTCAGCGGGGACCTGCGGTACCGAGCGTGGTCAACGAAGCCAAATTCATTCGCTCGCTAGTGCAGGTTGCCAATAAAAATGGCTTTGACATCAATATCGTCGAGGCGTTTAACCAGCCCTGGAAGAGCAAGCTGGAGGGCGTGGTCGGCGCAAGCTGGGGGCTTTACTCGGTGGATCGTGAGCCGGTGTTTCCGTTGACCGGCAAGGTCATCGAAAACCCGAATTGGCCGTTGCGAGTGTTAGTCGCGAGTTTATTGACCGTGCTGGCGGTGGTCGGTTTTTACGCCAGCCGCTTGCAGTCGCTCTCGGCTCTGCCGCTGCTGGCATTCGTTGGCTTTGCCGGAATGCTCAGCGCCCTGCAGGTCAATCAGACCGCCGATCTTTGGTACACCAGCTACAACAACCTGGAGCGCTTTCATGCGCTGTCGATTGCGGGCCTTGGTATCGCCCTGGGCGCGCTGCTGCTACGTCAGGGCGCGGAATTGTTACGCATTGCCAAAAGCTGCGCCTTCCTATTCGCCTGGAGCCGCTATTTATTTTTGACCTTTGTCGCGCTGGCCTTTTATAAGGCGCAGGCGCTGGGATTGAACGGGCGCTATCTGAACATTCCGTATCCGTTGACCTTAATCCCGGTGGCCGGAACGTTGGGACTGCTAGTGCTCGGGGCGATCGGCGGCGAGCAAAACTGGCGGCAAGTCTTGGCCGGCATCGTCGGCGGGACTGCAAAGACCGGCGGCGTGTATAAATTGAGCGCGCTATTGGCGGTTGCCGGCGCGGTGCTCGTGGCTTTCGAAACCTATCAGATCATGATCGGCACCAATTTTCCGACCGCTTACCCGATCTTCGTGGACAGGCTCTACGCCGGTTTCATGACCACGCTGACATACAGCCAGCTGCAAGGCTGGGTATTGTTGATCGCGGCGCTGATAATTCTGTTGCCGTTCAGACTGCTGGCCTGGGTTTTGATTCTGGCGGTGCCGGCGTTGATCGTCGGCGAAACCTATGCTTTCATGATTGGCCACGATTTCATTGAAGCGCATCCCGATTTCGGCGAACGGCTGCAAAAGGCGTTGATTTATACCGTAACCAATTGCCAGATGGTGTATTGGCTCGGAAGTTTGATCGTGTTGGCGTTGCCGTTATGGGCCGTCGGTAAGAGCCGCCAAGGCGAGTAGTTCATGTTGACGGATTTACCGAGGCGTTATCAGCACCGCCATTGATGACGCCATTACCTCATTCATCGTCACGCTTGATGTCCAGAATCAGTTCGCCCGCGGCATCCTCGGACAGGATGAACAAGATCGGCCGGCAACAGACCGAACAATCTTCGTAATAACGCTGAGGACCGGACGAGGTATCGACCAGCACGTCGAGCGGCTCGCCGCAATACGGGCAATCGATCACGATCTCGTCGGGTTCCAGCATCGTCACACCTTGATCAGTAGCTTGTCGAGCCAGGCGTAAGGCAATAGCCGTTTCAGCGTACCGAACAAATAAGTCGGAAAGGTCACGTAATAACGGATTTTCGGCCGCTTCGCTTCGAGCGCATGCACGACTTTCTCCGCGACCGCTTCGGCAGGAAGCGTAAAAGGCACCGCCGCGCCTTCTTTTTGCAAACGCGCTTCCATCGCCCGGTATTTGTCCCGATGCACGCTGTGCTCGGTGTCGATGTTTTGTTTATACAGCGCGAACGAGTTCTGCCGGAAATGACTCAGGATAGGCCCCGGCTCGATGAGTGAAATATGAATGCCGGTATCGAGAAGCTCCAGACGCAGCGTATCGGCCAGTCCTTCCAGCGCGAATTTGCTCGCATTGTAGGCGCCTCGGAAAGGCAATGCGATTAAACCCAGAATCGAGCTGTTATAGATGATCCTGCCATGACCCTGCGCCCTCATCACCGGAATGATCCGATTGGTCAATTCGTGCGTACCGAACAGATTGGTTTCAAACTGAAAACGCAACACCTCGCGGCTTAGATCCTCGACCGCGCCGGGCTGGCCAAACGCGCCGTTGTTGAACAATGCGTCCAGTTTACCGCCGGTTGATTCGAGCGTTTGTTCTACCGCCAAATTGATGCTGCCGCTGTCGGCCAGATCGAGTTGCAGAGCGTTAAAGCCTTCCGCCTGCAAGCGGGCAACATCTTCAGACTTACGCGCGGTCGCAATAACCGTATGGCCGCGATTTTTCAACATCATCGCGGTCGTA
This sequence comes from Methylomicrobium sp. Wu6, assembly GCF_035916875.1. Taxonomy (NCBI): domain Bacteria; kingdom Pseudomonadati; phylum Pseudomonadota; class Gammaproteobacteria; order Methylococcales; family Methylococcaceae; genus Methylomicrobium; species Methylomicrobium sp. Wu6. Next base: position 25,133 of record NZ_JAXUHN010000047.1, on the reverse strand, counting down.
TAGCCGATACCGGTCGAACAGCCGGTGATCAAAATGGTTTTCGCTGCATTCATCGGGTTATTGGGGCTTCAGTTCCTGCTCGCTAAGATAATATTTTTTTGCGGTGCTGCAATCGACTAGAAACACCAACGCATCTTGCGTGCTCTTGTTGTTCAATTCGACCGATTCGACTCGGCCGCATTGGTTGGTCGCAAGGGCTTTCCCGGCTGCGAAACGTCTAAAGCGCTCGATGTCCGGAAGCCGCGCTGCAAAATTTTTGACCAGCGCCGGCAATTGCTCCGGATCGTAAGGCGGTATCGCAAACGCTGAATATTGTAACGGGTTATTCTTGATCAGAAACTGATTTTTTGCGCTCTCGTCTTTCGCTTCCTGTTTCAGTCTGGCTTGCTTCTCGGCAATTTTTTGTTCTTGCTGTTCCTGTTCGGTCAATTTGGCCTGCTCAGCTTGATCTTTCAACAGTTGTTGTTGTTTTTCCTGATCCAGATCTTTTGTGATGCCTGTCTTGATATCGACTTGTGCATTGCTTTGTCCGGCCAAACAGGCTTGCGATTTATAAACAACTTTGCCGGTCTCGTCGGTGCATTTATAAACGCCCGCCGTTACCGTGAGCGAAGCAAGAGAACACAGACTGCCGAATAAAATTATGATGATTTTCATGGTGCTTTCCGTCTATCCGGTAATGAAATAGACATTGAGTATAGGCGAATTCATCGAAGCGCAGTGCGTGCAAGATCTTTCTTTTCCAGCATTCGCGTCAACAGCATAAACAGCAGCGCAGTGGCCAGCATCAAGCCGGTGAAAAACCAGAAATAATCGGCCCTGGACAATTTAAGGCTGCCATCCGCATTTTGAATCAAAAAATTGATTGCACTGGTAAACAAGTTGCCCAGAGAGATCGAAAAAAAATAAGCCGCCATCACCAGAGATTTGGTCGATTTCGGCGCCTCGGTATAGGAATATTCAAGACAAGTGATCGATACCATCACTTCGGCCGCAGTCATCAGCAGATAAGCCGGCAACTGCCAGACGATATGGACTTGCACCCCTTGATCTAACTGCATTTGAATGATCGCAGGAATTGCAAACGCCACGACTGTCAACAACAAGCCCATAGCAATTTTTGTTAATGCGGTCAGCGAGATATAACGACTCAAAAATGGATAAACACCGTAGGAAAAGCATGGCGTCAGCAACATGATAAACAGCGGATTCAAGGCCTGAATCTGCGAAGGCAAGAGCTCGACATTGCCTATGCGACGGCCCATCTTCTCGGCCTGCAATACCCAGGATGAGCCGATTTGTTCGAACAGAGCCCAAAATACTGCCACCAGCGTATAAATCAAAGCCAACTTACTCAACGCTGGCCACACGGATCGTTCCGACAAATCCTTGATAAGCCGCATACCGGACGGTGGAATTTTTACAAAGCGGCGTCGACCTGACCAAAACACCCAGGTCGCCAATAACATCAACAGACCGGGCGCGGCAAACGCCGCCGACGCGCCGGCATGCTCTAGCAGCCAGGGCACGACCAGTATCGCCAAAAAAGCGCCCAGATTGATGGCAAAATAAAACCAGCCGAAAACCTTGCCGAGCAAATGCAAATTATGGCTGCCGAATTGGTCACCGACATGCGCGGACACGCAAGGCTTGATACCGCCCGCGCCGATGGCGATCAAGCCCAGTCCCAGCGCTAGCCCCAACCGGGTATCGTCAACAACCAGACTTAAATGGCCCAGACAATAAACCATCGACAACAAGATAATCGTCCGGTATTTGCCCCAAAAAAAGTCAGCCAACAAAGCGCCGAACACCGGCATCAGATAAACGGATGCCACAAACAAATGAAAATAACCTTGCGCTTCCTGTTCTGTCATCACATCGCGTTGTCCCGACGCATTCATCAAATGCTGAGTCATGAAAATGACCAGAATTGCGCGCATGCCGTAGTAGCTGAAGCGTTCCGCTGCTTCGTTGCCGACGATGTAGGGAATGCCCGGTGGTATTCCTATTGAGGTATCTTGTTGATTTTTATATAAAGACATATTTTATAAAAATTAATGCTTAGGTCGTAATCGTAACAAAGTGAAAGAATTTAAAATCTATTTATTGTTATTAGCCTGAAAAATAGTGTGACTAAGACAAAATAGTTTTTAACTATCAGCAAGTTATTTTGACTGGTAAGCTGTCGTTAAAACGGCTGTCAATTTGTTGATCGATTGTGGATAAGTTTATGCACAATTTTATACACAGCCCTATCCACAACAAATCCAGCCTTTTCTCACAGAGTTACTCTCTATGATTCCCCACCTGAAACGGGATAAAATATTGAACCATTGCCGAAAAATGCTTTCATACGGCAAGATTTTGCTCAACGTTGTTGTCACTAAGGATTCAACGAGACGGACACATGTCAGAAACCCACAATCAGAACATCACGCAACTTGCGCTGATCAAGCTCAAAAATTACATCAACAGTGAAATCATTGGCCAGGAGGCTTTGGTCGAACGAATGCTGATCGGTTTGCTGGCCGACGGCCATATTCTGGTCGAAGGGGCGCCAGGTCTGGCGAAAACGCGCGCAATCAATGTCTTGAGCAAAGGCATACAAGGCGATTTTCACCGCGTACAATTCACCCCGGATCTGCTGCCGGCCGATTTGACCGGTACTGAAATTTATCGTCCACAGCAAGGCACGTTCGAATTTCAGCAAGGCCCCCTTTTTCACAATTTGATTCTGGCTGACGAGATCAACCGCTCGCCGGCCAAGGTACAGGCGGCGTTGCTCGAAGCGATGGCCGAAAGGCAGATCACGGTCGGTCAGGCCACCTACCCGTTACCGGGGTTGTTTATGGTAATGGCGACGCAAAACCCGATCGAGCAGGAAGGCACTTATCCCTTGCCTGAAGCGCAACTCGACCGTTTTTTGCTGCATGTGAAGGTCGATTATCCTAATCCCAAGCATGAAAAAGATATCCTGCATCTGGCCAGAAGAGAGGCGCGTTCGGAAGTGCTGAAAAAAACTGCGCGATTCGAATCGATCTCCCAACAAATATTATTCTCTGCGCGTAACGAAGTGCTCGATGTGTATATGGCCGAAACGCTCGAGGAATACTTGTTGCAAATCATCCTGGCGACGCGGAGTCCCGAGGCCTATGGTCGCGATTTGGCGTCATGGCTGCAATATGGTGCGAGCCCCAGAGCCAGTATCGCGCTCGACCGCTGCGCCCGCGCCAAGGCCTGGCTGGCCGAACGGGATTTTGTCGGTCCCGAAGACATTCAGGACATGGCATTTGATGTGCTGCGGCATCGCCTGATTCTGTCTTATGAAGCCGAAGCCGAGGGTATCACCGCCGATCATGTGATCAAGGAATTAATTGCCAGGATTGCCGTTCCATAAATGCTACTCACTAAGCAAAAAGCCATACACCGCCGGGCCGTGACGTCCGATGAACTGATCACGGTCAGTCTGAAAACCTTGATTGATCTTGCCCGGCCGGCGGCAAGGCTGACGCATCCCAAAAGCGCGATCCGCGCGCTCCAAAGCGGCGGATTTCTGTCTCGCTTCAAGGGACGCGGCATGGAATTCGATGAAACCCGGCTTTATCAACCCGGCGATGATCTGCGCACGATCGACTGGCGAGTCACCGCGCGCACCGGCACGCCGCACACCAAAATTTTTCGCGAAGAACGCGAGCGGCCGGTGTTCATTTCGGTCGATGACCGCCCCGCGATGCATTTTGCGACCCGCGGCGTGTTCAAATCGGTGCAGGCCGCGAAACTGGCGGCACTGTTGGCATGGACCGCCGAACATCATGGCGACCGGATCGGCGGCCAGATTTTTTCGGAACAGGATTGCCGGGAGCTGAAACCGCAAAACGGCAAACAAGCGGTGCTGCATTTTTTGCACGGATTGATCGACCGGCCCGTCCAGGATCGGCAAGTCAAATATGCCTTCGAGCAAATCCTGGCCAGACTGGTCAAACATGTTCGCCCCGGCAGCCGGGTTTATATCATCAGTGATTTTCGCGGCGTCAACGAGGCCGCCGAGACGCATCTGGCGCGGCTCTCCGAACATTGCGATGTGGTCTTGCTATTCGTGTTTGACGCGCTTGAACAAAGTCTTCCGGTTAAAGGCCGTTATCGCTTCACCGATGGCGAACGCGATGTTGTGATGGACAGCGCCGATTCGCGGCGTTTAACCAATTACCGGCAGCGTTTTGCAGAGCGTTTGCAGCGGTTGCAGGCGATCGCCCGCAAAGAAAACCTGCAACTGGTTTTGTGCGGCACCGCTGACGATCCGGTGCAGCGCTTGAAGCATCTGATGCGGGGTCAGTAATGCCTGTTGCCGATTTACCGCTGCGCGACATTCATATACCGGAAGCGATCGGCTGGTGGCCGCCGGCGATCGGTTGGTGGCTCGTATTAGTGCTGACGCTGTTGTTTCTGGGATTTTTATTTTGGCTGTATAAACGGCTAACCCGGAAAACCGCGCTCAAAACCGCCCGCAAGATGCTCAAGGCGTTGAAAAATGATTCGTCGCTCGATGATCTGGCAAAAATTACCGAACTGTCCGCCTTGCTGCGCCGTGTCGCGATCAGCACCGATGCCCGCGCCCAAGTCGCCGGTTTGGCCGGTCAAAACTGGCTGCATTACCTCGACCGTTCGGTCAAAGGCGCACCATTCAGTGAAGGCGTCGGCCGCGTATTCCTCGACACGCATTATCAAAAACCTGCGCCATCCGAACTGGCGATTCAGGAAGTGTTCCAACTCTGTGAAGATTGGCTCAAAGCGCAAAGCAAACGTAAAAAATGATTCATATTGTCTGGCCCTGGCTTATTGCCGTTTTGCCGTTGCCCTGGCTGATTCGCCGCTTGGTGCCGCCGCTGTTGCCGGCCGAACAGGCGGCGCTGAAAGTCCCTTTTCTGGATGATTTTGATATCGGCAAGACCCATGCCGTTTCGCAACCTCAAAAATGGCCGTTGCGCTTGGCGATGTTGGCATGGTTGTTATTGGTGATCGCGAGCATGCGGCCGCAATGGCTTGGTGAACCGATCGAGCAGGCGGTCAGCGGACGCGATATCATGCTTGCCATCGATTTGTCCGGCAGTATGGAAGAACAGGATTTTGTGATCAACAAGCAGCAAGTGGACCGGCTGACCGCGGCCAAATGGGTCGCCGGCGATTTTATCGAACGTCGGGTCGGTGATCGGATGGGCTTGATCCTGTTTGGCACGCAGGCTTATTTGCAAACGCCCTTGACCTTCGATCGCAAGACCGTCAAAACCTTGCTGGACGAATCGGCGATCGGCTTGGCCGGCGACAACACCGCGATCGGCGATGCGATCGGCCTGGCGGTCAAGCGCTTGAAGAATCAGCCCGCTAACAGTCGGGTATTGATTTTGATGACCGACGGCGCGAATACCGCCGGCGAGGTATCGCCTTTGAAAGCGGCGGAACTGGCCGCGGACAATCAGCTGAAAATATACACAATAGGCATCGGTGCGGATGAAATGATCGTGCGCAGTCTGTTCGGAGCGCAGAAGGTTAATCCGTCGCGCGACCTCGATGAAAAAACCTTGCTCGACATCGCGCAAAAAACCGGCGGGCGTTATTTCCGTGCCCGCAACACCCGGGAATTGGATAATATTTATATGCTGTTGGATCAGTTGGAGCCGGTCAACAAGGACAGCCAATTTTTTCGTCCCCGGAGCGAACTGTTTTTCTGGCCTCTGGGTCTCGCACTCGGTTTAGCGGCTGTAATCTGTCTGTCACGCTTAAGGTGGTCATGAATCTTAGCGAATTTCATTTTATTCGGCCTTACTGGCTGCTGGCGTTGATTCCGGCGATCGCAATGATGATCATGCTGCTGCGCAACAAGCTCAGCCGCGGAAACTGGGCGTCGGTCTGCGATGCGGCCCTGTTGCCCTATTTGTTACAGGAAAAAGCGGTGAAAGCGAGCCGGAAGTCTCTACTGCTCGGCAGCACCATGGCGCTGTTGGCTATCATGGCGTTGGCTGGCCCGACAATTCAGCGTCTGCCATCACCAGTGTTCAGAAACGATTCGGCTTTGGTGATTGCGCTGGACTTGTCCCGCTCGATGGATGCGGGCGACATTAAACCCAGTCGTCTGATCAGGGCCCGCTATAAGATCGCTGATTTGTTGCGGCGGCGTAAGGACGGGCAGACCGCTCTGTTGGTTTTTGCAGGCGATGCGTTTACGGTGACGCCGTTGACCGATGATACGGAAACGATCGCGAGTCAACTGGAGGCGTTAACGACCGATATTATCCCAACTCAAGGTAGCCATGCCGAGGCTGCGCTGAAGCTGGCCGTACAATTGCTGCAGCAGGCCGGTCTGCCCAAAGGGGAGATTATTCTGATCACCGATGGCGTCGAAACGGATGCAGCGCTGGCGGCTGCGAAAACGCTGAATGATTATCGTTTGTCGGTGCTCGGCGTCGGTACTGACGAAGGTGCGCCGATTGCTCTGTCCAACGGCGGGTTTTTAAAGGACGAACGAGGCGCGATCGTGGTGCCAAAATTGGATGAGGCCAAACTTGCCAAATTGGCCAGCGCGGGCGGTGGCGTTTATCAAACCATCACAGCGGATGACAGCGACATTGAAACCGTGCTTGCGAACCTGGATACGGCTGTTCCGGAGGCTAAAGGCAATAGCGAAAACAAATTGCTGATCGACCTTTGGGATGATCTAGGTCCCTGGATTGTGCTTGCCGTGCTGCCGCTGGCCGCGTTCTCGTTCCGCCGGGGCTTGTTGTGCGTGGTATTCGTGGCGTTATTGCCGCTGCCGAAAAACAGCTATGCGCTGGATTGGCAGGATTTGTGGAAGACCAAGGATCAACAAGGCGCCGAGGCTTTTGCACAAAAACAATATGAGCGGGCAGCCGACTTGTTCGAGAATCCGGACTGGAGGGCTGCTGCGCAATACCGTTCGGACGAGGCGCAGGCAAGTAAATTGCAAGAACCGAAGACCGCGACCGGTTTTTATAATCAGGGCAATGTGCTCGCGAAAGCAGGCCGTTTCGAGGAAGCGATCGCGGCTTACGACAAATCGTTGGCGATCGATCCGTCAAATGAAGACGCTAAATACAATAAAAAGCTGGTCGAAGAGGCTCTGAAGCAACAAAAACAGCAGCAGCAAAATCAAACACAGCAAGATAAGCGGAAAGATTCGGAAAAAGATCAACAGCAGGATCAACAGAATCAGCAGCGAGATCAATCCGGCTCCGAGCAGAAACCCGAACAAAAAGACGAAAACGCCGAACGAAAGAACGGCGACAACAAGCAGGAAAAACCCGAAGCCGGCGAAGAAAAGGCGTCGGAGAAAGCCGCCGAACAACAACAAAAACCTGAAGAGCAACAGGCTAAGGAAGCTTCCGCGGCAAAGGAAGACCAGAAGAAACCGGACCCATCCAAACAAAATGAAGCGTCAGAAGCGCAACCGATACATCCATCCGATGAGAAGATGCAGGCCAATGAGCAATGGTTGAATCGAATCCCCGACGACCCGGCCGGATTGTTGAAACGCAAATTCAAATATCAGTATGGCCAGCGTCAGCAGCGCTCCGGCAACAAGGCCCAAAATTGGTAGCGCAAATGACTCGAATTAGACAGTTGAGATATCCGACGATGATTAAAAAGATCAATCGAGGCAGTGCCGTGCTGTTGCTGCTGTTATGTCAGGCGTTGTTTACTCATGAAGTGGTGGCCGCCAATATCCAGGCCACTGTCGATCGCAATCCGGTCAATCTCGATGAATCGTTTCAGATCATTTTCAGCGCCGACGAAACGCCCGACGGCGAGCCGGATTTCGGTCCGCTCGATGAGGATTTCGATATTCTTTCGCAAAGCAGCAGCAATAATGTGTCGTTGATCAACGGCAAGATGAAGCGGAGCATACGTTGGACCTTGAATGTGATGGCCAAGCATACGGGTAATCTCGAGGTGCCGCCGATCAGCTTCGGCAACGACACGAGCGAACCGTTGCCCTTGTTGGTGAATGAAAATTCCGCGAGTAAAGAGTTAAATAAGGAAGACGACATTTTTATCGAAGTCGAAGCGACGCCGGAAAATCCTTATCTTCAGGCGCAGATTTTATACACGGTCAGAATCTATACCCGTGTCGAAATTGCGCGGGCCAGCATCAACGAGCCGGAGCAGGCCGATGCGGTGATCGAGAAACTTGGCGACGACAAGAACTTCCAGACTCAGGTCAAAGGAGGCAATTACATGGTCACCGAGCGCCGCTATGCGATTTTTCCGCAAAAAAGCGGCATGATCACGATCGCTCCTTTGGTGCTGACCGCGGAAGTGGTTACCAACTCGCGATCAGGCTTCAACGGTTTTTTCAGTTCGAATGTCACTCGCACCAAACGGGCCTCCTCGAAGGCGATCAGCTTGATGGTCAAACCGGCGCCAGCTTCATTTACCGGTAAGCACTGGCTGGCGGCCGAACAACTGGAGTTGAAGGAAGAATGGTCCGGCGATTTGCAGAAAATCAAAGTCGGCGAGCCGGTGACCCGCACCTTGACCGTACAGGCAAAAGGCAGCACGGTCGGACAATTGCCGGAATTGCATAGCGCAGCTTCGGATGAGTCGGTCAAATTCTATCCCGATCAGCCGGTCTTGCAGGAGCAAAAGAATGTAGACGGCTTGCTGGCCAAACGTCAGGAAAAAATCGCGTTGATTCCGTCGAAGGCAGGGTCTTTCAAACTGCCTGCGATCGAAATTCCGTGGTTCAATACGCGTACTCAGCAAATGGAGGTCGCCAAGATTCCTGAAAAGATGATTGAAGTTGCATCTTCCGGTCCTGCCGCAGCAGAGACAGTCAAGCCGTTGGCGGTGAATCCGGAGGCTAAACGGCAGCCGTTGGTGATCGAAAGCCAGGCGACAGAGCAAAAAAATGTCTGGATCTGGGTTTCCGTGGCACTGGCTATCGGTTGGCTATCGACGCTGGTTTTTTTCCTGACGCGACGGCCTCGGCGTAAAGCGGATAAGCATGGTCTGCATGATCTGCAAGATGAAAGGGCTCCGGTCGAGTACCTCCAACATCTCAAGAAAGCTTGCGCGGATCATGATCCTTTGGCTGCGAAAAATGCCTTGTTGGATTGGGGCAGGCAGAAATTTAATACGAACAGCCTGGGAGCAATTGCCGCACGCTGCGATGCCAGGCTCAGGGATGAAATTCTGGCTTTGAACAAGGCGCTGTATGGTAAGGAAGCCGAACAGTGGCAAGGCAAAAAATTGTATCAGGCTTTTACCGAGAACAGGGCGCGGCAGCAATGGACGGCGGCTAAAGATGATGCTTTGGAGCCGTTATTCTATTTGTAAGCAGCTCATCATTCAGCGCGCCTTCAGATATTCGAGCGCCATGAACAGCGCCGCGATCGAGCGAGCCTCCGTGCATTCGCCGGTCGCGATCAATGCGTTGATCTCAGAGAGTTTCCAGGGCACCACTTCCAACTCCTCGGGCTCGTCGCCGGGCAATTTTTCTGCGTACAAATCCTCGGCCAGGATGATCTCGGTCATGTGTTCGAGATAGGACGGCGCGAGCGAAAATGAACTCAGATGATGCAGTTTGTGCGCTCCGAAGCCGACTTCTTCCTTCAGTTCCCGGTTCGCGGCCTCGAGAAACGATTCGCCCGGATCGGTTTTGCCCTTCGGCAGTCCCAGTTCGTAGCGGTGTACACCGGCCGAATATTCCCTGATCAGCAGCACGGTGTCTTTATCGAGCATCGGCACGATCAGAACCGCGCCGCCGGGCCTGCCGCGCGTTAGACGCTCGAAACTGCGCTGAACACCGTTGCTGAATTGAATATCGAGTGCCTCGATATGAAACAAACGGCTTTTGGCGACAGTGGTTTTGTTCAGAATGATGGGTTTGTCGGCCACGGTGCTATGATGTTAAGAATACGTTTTGAATAGTCAGCAGTATTATGATCGATTGGAGCAAAATTGACACCGTTTTACTCGATATGGACGGCACCTTGCTTGATTTGAACTTCGATAATCATTTCTGGAAGGAGTTCGTGCCATTGAGCTATGCGCAAAAAAAGGGTCTGACGCTAGAGCAGGCCAAGGACGAACTCGTGCCACTGTTCAAAGGCATGGAAGGCAAGCTCGAATGGTATTGTCTGGACTACTGGAGCCGTGCGCTCGAACTGGATATTGTCGGTTTGAAAGCCGAGATTGCTGGTTTGATCAGCGTACTGCCCCATGTGGTCGAATTTCTCGTCGCGGCCAAGCGCTCACCGCGAAAAGTGCTGCTGGTCACCAACGCGCATCCCGGCAGCCTTGGGCTTAAAATGGAAAAGACCTGTCTGCATCCCTTTTTCGACGAGATCATCAGCTCGCACGACTGCGGCAAGCCGAAGGAGCATACCGAATTCTGGCGTTGGCTGAATCAACGGCAGCCGTTTGATAATAGTAAAACACTGTTGATCGATGACAGTCTGGCCGTATTGAACTCGGCCAAAGCTTTTGGCATTCAAAATCTGCTATCGGTCAGCCGGCCGGATTCGCGGCAGCCGAAAAAGGTGATCGTCGATTATCCGGCTATTGAGGATTTTCGGGAGTTGATGGCCGGGCTCTAGGCGGCCGGCTATTGCCGCTTTTCGGACGCCGTTGCGGCTTGTCGTCGCGCGGCGGACGCGGTCTTCTGGGCGGTTGTATCAGGTCCTGGGCCAATAGGTCTTGCGTGACCGGTTGCACCGGTACTTTTTCGCCGATGTACGACTCGATGTCCGGCATCGAATACGCATATTCCTCGCAGATGAAACTGATCGCTTCGCCCGAGGCGCCGAAGCGCGCGGTGCGGCCGATCCGGTGTACGTAGTCTTCGACATCCTGCGGCAGGTCGTAGTTGATCACATGCGAGACGTCCGCGATATGCAGGCCGCGCGCCGCGACATCGGTCGCGATCAACAGGCTGATATTGTTTTCCTGAAAATCATTCAACAGCCGCTGGCGTTTTTCCTGCGGCACATCGCCGCTCAATGCCGCGGTCTTGAAGCCGTTCGCGGTTAGCGTATCGTCCAGCAACTCCGCGCAGCGTTTGGTGTTTACAAAGATGATGCTGCGCTGCGGCTGGTACTTTTTCAATATGCCGATCAAGAGCGGAATCTTTTGCTCGTTCGATGGACAGAACGCGGTTTGTTTGATCGATTTAGAGGTGACCGTTTCGGTCTCTATCTTGATCAGTACCGGATTGTTCATGTGCTCATAGGCCAGCTCGGTCACCTTGTAGGACAAGGTCGCCGAAAACAGCATATTTAAACGCTGATCGTGCGGCGGCATGCGCCGTAACAGATAGCGGATGTCCTTGATAAAACCGAGGTCGAACATTCGGTCGGCTTCGTCGAGCACGCTAACCTGCACATGATCGAGGCTGAACGCCTGCTGCTTGTAAAAATCGATGATGCGTCCGGGCGTGCCTATGATCACATCGACATTTGATTTGATCTTGTCGAGTTGCTTTTGATAGTCGGTGCCACCGTAGATCAGCGCGAATTTCAGATTGAGATGTTTGCTGAGCAGCAACGCATCCTTATGAATCTGAATCGCTAGCTCTCGGGTCGGGGCTAGAATCACCGCGCGGGGATTCTTGATCGGCTGGTTTGCCGCTTCCTTGTTTTCATTGTCATTCAACAAACGCTGGAAGGTCGCGAGCAAAAACGTCGCGGTTTTGCCGGTTCCGGTCTGCGCTTGCCCCGCAATGTCGCGTTCTCTGAGCAAAAGCGGCAGAGATCGGTCCTGAATCGGCGTGCAGAATTTAAAGCCTGCGCTATTCAAGCTATGCAGGATCGAATCGGACAATTCGAGGTTGGAAAATTGGGTTTCAGTTAAATGTGTCGTACTCATGGGATAATAGGATAACGTAAAAATCGGATCGACTGAACCCGGAACTAGAAATTGATTGACTCAAGCCGTCTTCCACCCTATAGTTAAAATTTTTAATTGTTGGAGAAATAGCGTGAGCGACTCAGTCCTTCATGTAAGCGATAGCGAATTTAACGAAAAGGTTATCAAAGCTAAAGGGCCTGTATTGGTGGATTACTGGGCTGAATGGTGCGGACCTTGTAAAATGATTGCGCCGGTTCTGGATGAAATTGCAGTAGACTTCGCGGGCAAATTGACCGTCGTGAAGATCAATATCGATGAAAACCCAAAAACACCACAACATTATGGCGTACGCGGCATTCCGACCTTGATGCTGTTCAAGGACGGCGAAGTCGAGGCGACCAAGGTTGGCGCCCTTACCAAATCCCAACTCGCTGCTTTCCTGAACAGCAATATTTAACGCTGTCCCCTGATTCGCCCCGTCTTCTCACTAGACGGAATCGCTTTATTGAGTTATAATTATGGAGTGCGCTGATTCCAGCGCGCTTCAGCCTATCGTCCGATAATCTGCATCCCTGAATTCTAATCCTTTTTTGAGCACTGGCGGTGTTGAGCCGTTGTCGCTTAGCTTCGAGTTGCCCTTTATGAATCTTACCGAGTTAAAACTAAAACAAATCAGTGAAGTCATTGAAATCGCCGAATCGCTTGGCCTTGAAAATGTCGCCAGATCGCGCAAGCAGGATCTGATATTTGCGATTCTAAAAAAACAGGCTAAGGCTGGCGATGATATTTACGGCGACGGCGTTCTCGAAATTTTGCAGGACGGTTTTGGTTTTTTACGCACCCCCGGTTGTTCATACTTGGCCGGTCCGGATGACATTTATGTCTCGCCGAGTCAGATTCGGCGCTTCTCGTTAAAGACCGGCGACACGATCAGCGGCAAGATTCGGCCACCAAAAGATAACGAGCGTTATTTCGCGATGCTGAAGGTCGAAGAGATCAACTTCGAACCGCCCGAAAATACCAAGAACAAGATTCATTTCTCCAACCTAACGCCGCTGTTTGCGAAAGAGCGTTTCACGCTCGAACAAGGCAACGGCACCACCGAAGACCTCACGGGCCGGATCATCGATCTGGTCGCGCCGATCGGCAAAGGCCAGCGCGGCCTGATCGTATCGCCTCCGAAAGCCGGTAAAACGATGATCCTGCAAAGCCTTGCGCAGGCGATCGCGGAACGTAATCCCGAATGTTATCTGATCGTGCTGTTGATCGACGAACGACCGGAGGAAGTGACCGAAATGGAGCGCTGCGTGAGAGGCGAAGTGATTTCGAGCACCTTCGACGAACCGCCGACCCGCCATGTACAGGTTGCCGAAATGGTGATCGAAAAGGCGCGCCGTCTGGTCGAGCACAAGCACGATGTTGTTATCCTGTTAGACTCGATTACCCGTTTGGCCCGCGCTTATAACACGGTCGTGCCTTCTTCCGGCAAAATCCTGACCGGGGGTGTCGACGCGAATGCGCTCGAAAAACCGAAACGCTTTTTCGGCGCGGCGCGTAATATCGAGGAAGGCGGCAGTTTGACGATCATAGCGACCGCATTGATCGACACCGGTTCCCGGATGGATGAGGTGATCTACGAAGAATTCAAGGGTACCGGTAACATGGAATTGCATCTCGACCGCAAGATAGCCGAAAAGCGTATTTATCCTGCGATCAACATTAACCGTTCCGGCACCCGCCGTGAAGAATACCTGGTCGATCCCGATACCTTACAAAAAACCTGGATTCTGCGCAAAATCCTGCAACCGATGGATGAAACCGCGGCATCCGAATTCCTGATCGGCAAACTAAAAGATTTCAAGACCAACGCCGAATTCTTCGAATCGATGAAACGCTGAGCGTTTTTTACCGAGAGTTATCATGACCGATCTTCATGTATTGCTCGATGCCCTGATTCTAGGCGTCGTCGAAGGCTTGACCGAATTTTTGCCAGTGTCTTCAACCGGGCACTTGATTCTTGCAGGGCAACTATTGGGATTCAACGATGAAAAAGGCAAGGTCTTTGAAATCGCGATTCAGTTTGCGGCGATTCTGGCGGTCGTCTGGGAATATCGCCAACGGCTCTGGCACACACTGATCAGTATCAAGTCCGAAGCGGTATCGCAACGCCTCGCCATTAACATGATCGTGGCGTTTTTGCCGGCCGCGATTCTCGGGTTTTTATTCCTAAAGCAAATAAAGGCCTATCTGTTTAATCCGTTTGTGGTCGCCTCGGCCTTCATCATCGGCGGCTTCTTGATACTCTGGGCCGAGCGCCGCGAGCATAAAATTCACGCCGAAACAATCGATGACATGACCTGGCGCGACGCGTTAAAAGTCGGTTTCGCGCAAGCAGTTGCGATGATTCCAGGCACTTCACGTTCCGGCGCCACGATCATCGGCGGCCTGTTTTTCGGACTGTCCAGGCGCGCGGCGACCGAGTTTTCATTTTTCCTGGCTATTCCGACCATGTTCGCGGCGACCTTTTACGATGTCTATAAGCACCGTACCCTGTTCAGTGCGAGCGACCTCGACTTATTCGCGGTCGGCGGCGTGGTGTCGTTCGTTAGCGCTTTTCTGGCCGTGCGCGGTCTTTTGCGCTTCATCAGCCGCCATGATTTTTCGGTATTCGCCTATTACCGGATTGCATTTGGCGTATTGGTGCTGCTTTCCGCGCAGTTGGGTTGGGTGGATTGGAGTGGTGGTTAGCCGAATAGCTTAGCGCACCCGGACGGGTTATAAGGACTCGTCCGTAACGTTTTAAACCGCCGATAATGTTTTGACGGGATTCTATCCCTCTTCTTCTGAGCCACGTCATTCGTGGGATCGCCATCAGCTAAGTCCGGAAGCGAGTTTTCCGGTTGAAAGATATAGGTTTGTAATGTTCAACAATTCCTCTAACCGAGGCTATTGACATCCCCAAAGGACATCGCCATCAGTACAAAACCGACTAAAAAAACCAGCGCCCAACCCAGACTCATGAACAGATTCGGCGAAAGCGCATGATAAACGATGTGTGCGGTGACAGCGCAAAGCCAGGCGGCGATGCCGATCAGCAGAATGAATGCGAGGCCGCCGGGCTGCCCGGCCACCCAGGCGGCAACGGCCGGCAACGCCAGAAAGCCGATCAGTGCATAGCCGCCGAACAATGCGCTCGCGACCTGATAATAACGGTTCAAATGCCGGTTCGCATGCAACATCACGCCGCCGAACAACCCGATATAAACGATTTCCGCGCCGGTCTCAAGGATCGCGCCGAGCAGATTACCGCCTCTATAATGCATCAAAACCCGGACGACGGCGAAGGCCGCCACGGTAATTTTGAGTAGCGATAGCGAATAAGGCAAATCCTCCGGGCCTTTTTTAAAGCGGCAAATATCGAAGAGTAGAATGATCAAATCGTACATGGGCTGGCCTACATAGCTTGTGTTTTTGTTATTTCGCTAGCATGCGCCGAGCCCTCTCGTCATGCAATCAGATCTACTGGGCCGACGCGAGTTTTTCCTCCACCTCCAGCCAGAGCGCCTCGGCGTCTTCAAGCGCCTTGTCCACCTGCACTTTTCTGGCCATCACCTCTTTCAGCCGGTTTTTTTCCGACTCGGCATAAATGGCCGGATCGACCAACAACTGTTCCAGTTGTCGCTGTTCCTGATGGAATTTTTCGACGGCCTGCTCGGCTTTCTTCAGCGCGTCCATCAAAGGTTTGTTGCGCTGCCGGCGTTCGGCATCCTGCTTGCGTTGATCCTTGCGGTTGATGCCCGACGCGGCTTCGGCCGCTATTTCTTTCGCATCGCCTTTTTTCTGCTCACCGAGCCAAATCCGGTAATCGTCCAGATCGCCGTCGAACGCCTCAACTTTGCCGTCCGCGACCAGCAGCAGCCGATCGGTGACCGAGCGCAATAAATGTCGGTCGTGCGATACGGTGACCAAGGCGCCCTGATAATCCTGCAGCGCCATGATCAAGGCCTCGCGCATTTCGAGGTCTAAATGGTTGGTCGGCTCGTCGAGCAAGAGCAGATTCGGGTTCTGATAAACCAACAGCGCGAGTACCAGCCGCGCCTTTTCGCCACCCGAAAACGGTCGAACTGGATCCATCACTTTGTCGCCCTGAAAATCGAAGCCGCCGAGAAAGTTGCGGAGGTCTTTTTCGGTCGCCTGTGGGTCCAGCTTTTGGAAATGCCAGAGCGGCGATTCATCCACCCGCAATTGTTCGAGCTGATGCTGGGCGAAATAACCGATCTTCAGATTCACCGATTCTTGTCTTTTGCCGCACAAAGGGTGCATTGCGCCGGCCAGTACCTTGATCAGACTCGACTTACCCGCGCCATTTGGCCCCAAAAGACCGACCCGGTCGCCCGGCGACAACGAAAGGCCGGCTCCTCGTATCACAATCTTGTCACCATAACCGATATCCGCAGCATCCAGCGTCAACAACGGATTCGACATCCGCCCTGGTTCCGCAAAACTGAAATGGAACGGCGAATCGACATGCGCCTGAGCGATCAGTTCCATTCGCTCCAGCGCCTTGATCCGGCTTTGCGCCTGCCGGGCCTTGGTTGCCTGCGCCTTGAAGCGATTGATGTAGCTTTGAATGTGCGCGATTTCGCGCTGCTGTTTTTGAAAAGCAGCCTGTTGCTGCGAGAGTTTCTCGGCGCGCATCCTTTCGAACGCGGAATAGTTGCCGGTATAGATATTCACCTTGCCTTGTTCGATATGCACGATGTGATCGGTGATCGCGTCGAGAAAATCGCGATCGTGCGAAATCAATAGCAGGGTGCCCGGATATTTGCACAGCCAGTCTTGCAGCCAGATCACCGCATCCAGATCCAGATGGTTGGTCGGTTCGTCGAGCAGCAGCACGTCGGAACGGCACATCAAGGCCTGCGCCAAATTCAGCCGCATCCGCCAGCCGCCAGAAAAGACGCCGACCTGGGCCTGCTCCTGTAAAGGCTTGAAGCCCAGTCCGTTCAGCAGCCGCGAAGCGCGCGCCTCGGCCTCATAACCGCCAATCACCTCGAGCGCGGCATGCAGTTCGGCCTGTTTCAAGCCGTCATGGTTCGCTTCGGCCGTTTGCAGTTCGGCCTGTAGGCGGCGCAGTTCGCGGTCGCCGTCCATCACATAATCGATCGCTCGACATTCGGCGGCCGGCGTTTCTTGCGCGACATGCGCGATCTCAAGGCCAGGCGGCATCGAAAAATCGCCCGAATCGAGATGCAGTTCATCCCGGATCAGCGCGAAAAAACTCGACTTGCCGGCGCCGTTCGCGCCGGTAATACCGACTTTCTCGCCCTGATGAATCGTAAACGATGCCTCGTCGAACAGCAGCCTCGGGCCCCGGCGCAGGGCGATATTTTTAAAATTGAGCATGAAAAATCATCAATAAATCAGCAATCGGTCAGCTTGGCGGTGAGTACACCAGGATCAGCAGGCCAATATAACAAAATATTCGTCCCGCGCAAGGCGGACGCGGACTTTTTCGGCCAGCCGCTGTTGATCGGCTGATATAATAGCAATTTGCATTCGAATTTACTGTGTAATGTCTAATCCTGTTGTTTCCGAAGCCGCCCAAATCAGGGTAACCCGAGCCGCGCTTGAAAAAGTGATTCGCGATGCCGGCGTTATCGGGATGAATTATTTTAAAAACCTCAAAAACGTCGAAGTGAACAAGAAAGCCGCGCGCGATTTCGTTACCGAAGCCGATGTCGCGATTGAAGCGTTTTTGAAGGAAACGCTGACCCGAGAGTACCCGGAATACGGTTTTTGGGGCGAGGAAAGCGGACAAAGCGCTGACCAAACCAGCCGCTGGGTTGTCGATCCGATCGACGGCACGCACTCGTTCTCGAAGGGGCAATATTGCTGGTCGATTAGTGTCGCGCTCGAAATCGACGGCGATATCGTGATCGGCGCGGTATATGCTCCGGTGTTGAACGATTTATATATCGCCGAAAAAGGCAAGGGCGCGTTCAAGAATGGCGAACGCATTGCCGTCTCGGACGAAACCAACCTCGGCGATGCGATGGTTGCGACCGGCTTCGCCTGTCTACGCAATTATCTGACCGACAACAATCTTGAACGCTTCTGCCGTATCGCGCAGCAGACGACGGGTCAGCGCCGCTTCGGTTCCGCCGCGCTCGATCTGTGCCTGGTCGCGGACGGTCAGGTCGACGCCTTCTGGGAACAGGAGCTGAATCTTTACGACGTCGCGGCCGGCGCGTTGATTGCGCAGGAAGCCGGTGGCACATTGACCGACTTCAAAGGCAATCCGGGACTGTTTCCGAAACAAATATTGGCGACCAACGGCAAGATTTTCGATCAGATTTTGCCGCTAATGTAAGCCATAGACCTGCCAGGTATTAAAAATCTGGTAGGTCTCGGTCGATGGTTTTATTGCCTGATCGTTGGCCTGGATAGGAGGTTTCGAGCACGATACACCCCGCATTGGTGTGAAAAGGTCCATGCAACTCACCGGGCAGGTATCTGGTATAGGCGGCTGTCTCGGCCAGCGGTTACAAGGCCGATTATAAAGTCGGTCCTTGAGTATATTCCATCGCTTTCCATTGATGCCTATTATACGCTGCAGTATTTTGGGCCATTGTAATCGCCGGTCAAAATTGTTTTATCGTGAGTATTGAGCCTCGCGCGGCCGCAGGTGCCGGTTAGATTTGTCGAAGCTCCTGTTATTCATCCCATCCGTCGCAAATCCTACTGTTCATGTCGGCTTTTAATAAAACCCTGAACACATCCACTTTCAGTTGTCAAATCAGTGACCTGCTTCGAGTATATTTACCATTCCTAATTTTATATACTATCCTGCTAAACAGGCCCCGCCTCTAACTATTTAAACTGGCCCCATTTTTTCGGCATGACTCAACAAGCAATCAATATTCCTTCATCTTCCGGTAACGATATTTTTAGCGCGCCTTTTTTGCTGGGTAATGTCGGCGCGCCTTTCGTGATCGGCATGGCGGTCGGTTATTTTGCGAAAATAATGTTGAAAACCGCGCTGTTTATCGGCGGCGGTTTGGTCGTGCTGATGTTCGTGGGCGAATACTACGGCATCATCAATATTAATGGCGCAGAACTGGAACATGTAGCGGATGCGGCGACGCAGGTTGCCAAGGATTCGGGTAATTATCTGGCCGGTCGGCTGTCAACCATCACGACCCGTGGCGTTAGCGCGGTAGCCGGGTTTACATTGGGTTTTAAGCTAGGTTGAAAGCTAAGCAGTTGACATCGAACGCCGCCGTCCTATAAGATGTGGCGAGTCTGAGTGATTTACCGTTACTTATCTCTACGCAGTTCCTTGTATTTGCTTGTCCTGTTTATCATAAGTGATTCGCGTTAATTTCCACCAGCTCTACCTGCCTTCAAGGCAATTTTTCATTTTTTATTTATAGGACACAACAATGGCAACTGGTACCGTAAAATGGTTTAACTCAGAAAAAGGCTTTGGTTTTATTCAACAAGAATCAGGTCCGGACGTATTCGTACATTTTCGCAATATCGTCGGCGCTGGTTACAAATCCCTGGACGAAGGTCAAAAGGTAAAATTCAACATTACCCAAGGCCAAAAAGGTCCACAAGCGGAAGAAGTCACTCCTATCTGATTTCTTTTGTCCGGATTGCAGGCCGGTAAGGCCTGCAATCTATCAAACATCCCATTTGCAGGCCTCTTTGGCCGACTCCATCCCGTTCCCATACCGCGCTTTTCGCGGCCAAATGCTTCTCTACGATGCCGAATGCTAACTTGGTGCATCGTTAATCCATCAGGGACTTCATGATTTCAACTTTGTGGCAAATGTTCGCGTTGATTGCCTGCGGCGTAGCTTGGCGCTATTGGCGTCCGGGCAATTTGTCCGCGGAGCAGACGCGGACCGTTCTGACCACGCTGGTCTATTATTTGCTGCTGCCCGCGTTGGTGCTGGATGTGCTCTGGAAGGCCGATGTCGGCATCCATTCGCTGCAATATACGTTGTTCGGCGCAGTTTGTCTGTCCTTCGCGATGGCCTGCATTTGGCTGTGCGGGCGGCTGCTTCGGTTTAAGCCGCAACAGCTGGGCGCGGTGCTGCTCGCGACCAGCTTTCCGAACGTAACCTATCTGGGTCTGCCGGTGCTTGAACAGACCTTTGGCCATTGGGCCAGGTCGGTGGCGATTCAGATCGATCTTTTCGCGACCGCGCCCGCCTTGCTGACGGTCGGCATTGCCGCGGCGCGGCATTACGGCCAAAACGGCGACCAGACTCGGCAGCCGATCTGGTCGTTTTTGACAGCGCCGCCTTTTTTGGCGGCTATGCTGGCGGTAGTCCTGAATCTTTGCCGAGTGCCAGCGCCGCTATGGCTGGCCGCCATGTTGCAAAAACTGTCTGCCGGGGTGGTGCCGCTGATGCTGATTTCGCTCGGGCTGGCGTTGAGCTGGCGGGCGGTTACCCTGCGCAATTTGCCCTATGTGACGCCGGTTATCTTGATTAAGATGGGGTTGATGCCCTGGTTTGCGCTCTGGTTTAGCCAGTACCTGGCACTCGATCAGGCGCATAAAAACGCCCTAGTGCTGGAAATGGCGATGCCTTGCATGGTGCTGGGCATCGTGTTTTGCGACCGCTATCAGCTCGACGGTTCGCTTTACGCGATGGCGGTGACCGTGACCACGCTGTTGAGCCTGGTGACGCTGCCGTTCTGGTATCAGATCGCGACCGGCTGATTTTTTATCATTGCAGAGCTAAGACCATGCCGATCCTGGAAATCTTTTCGCAAGGCGAGGAAATCGTCACCGGACAGACCCTCGATACAAACGCCGCCTGGCTGTCCGAACAAGCCGTGCAACTGGGTTTTACGGTGGCCCGGCATACCGCCGTCGGCGACAAGCTCGGCGATTTGGTCGAATTATTGAAGGAAATTGCGGAGCGCGCCGACTGCTGCCTCTGCACCGGCGGACTCGGGCCGACCAGCGACGATCTGACCGCCGAAGCAGTTGCTGAGGCTTTCGGTTTGCCGCTCGAATTCGACGAAATCGCCTATCGACAAATACAAAGTTATTTCAGCAACAGAAAAAGGCCGATGCCCGAGACCAACCGCAAGCAGGCACTGCTGCCGCAAGGCTCCATCCGCCTCGATAACGACTGGGGCACCGCGCCCGGCTTCGCGGTACCGGCCGGGCGCTGCTGGTTTGCGTTCATGCCCGGCGTGCCGTCGGAAATGCGCCATATTTTTCTGGAACGGGTCAAGCCGTTGCTGAACGAACGCTTCATTTTAAACCCATCCAGACTGGTTACGATCAAAACCCTCGGCATCGGCGAATCGGATATTCAACAGCGGCTGGGCGAGGTAAAAATGCCGGAGCGAGTGCAGTTGGGATTTCGTGCCGGGGTTGACGAAGTGCAAACCAAGTTGCTGTTTCCAGCCGATTATCCCGAAAAAGACATGACTGCACTGACGGCGGATATGACAGCGCGGCTGGGCGATTTCGTTTTCGGCATCGACGGACTGAACGAGGAAACCGGCAATCTCGCCGCAGCCGTCGATAAATTGATGCGTGCTGCCGGCAAAACGCTGGCCGTCATCGAAACCGCGAGCCAAGGTCTGCTGGCCGCCAAATGTCTGGGCTACGCGTGGCTGCATAGCGCAGCCTATGAACAGTCACTAAGCGCACTGGGCGAACGTTTAGGCGTCGCCGTTGAGATGAGTGACTTGGCAAAAACCGGCGAGCTTCTGGCGAAGGCGTTGCAGAATCAAAACCCGGCCGACTTCGTGCTGATTCAACTTTACGATGGCAGTCCTGCGCAATTTCAAAACAAAGACCAGACGATCATCCTCTATAATACACTGCTGAACCGGGAATCTTTTCAGCAAAACCGTCATAACCTAGGCGGCCCCGCCGGGCGCAAACAAAATCAGGCCGCGCTGCTCGGGCTCGATCTGCTGCGCCGCCATTTACAAAACCGAAAAATCTAATGCCGTTATTACGACTCACCAACATATCAATCGCCTTTGGCGTACATGCCCTCTTGAACAACGCCAATTTCCAGCTTGACGCCGGCGAGCGGGTTGGCCTGCTGGGCCGCAACGGCGAAGGCAAATCGACATTGATGAAAATCATCGCCGGCAACATTCAGGCCGACCACGGCGACATCTGGAGGCAACCTGGACTCCGGCTGGCCTGGCTCGAACAAGCGCCCGATTTGCCCACCGACGCGACGATCTACGATGCTGTTGCGGACGGTTTGGGAGAACTGGGACAGTGGCTGACCCGTTATCACCACCTGTCGCTGTCAGCGCACGACGACCAGGCGCTGCGCGAACTCGGAGACCTGCAACACAAGCTCGAAGCGCATAACGGCTGGCATTTCGGCAATCGCGTCGATACGACTCTGACCAAACTGGCATTGCCCGGCGACCTCAAAATCAGCGATCTGTCCGGCGGCTGGAAGCGACGGGTCGCGCTGGCAAGGGCACTGGTGATCGAACCGGAAGTGTTGCTGCTCGACGAGCCGACCAACCATCTGGATTTCGAAAGCATCGCCTGGCTCGAGGAGCAACTTCTCAGTTTTCAGGGCGCGGTGCTGTTCGTGACCCACGACCGTGCGTTTCTGCAGAAACTCGCGACGCGGATCGTCGATCTGGACCGCGGTAATCTGGTATCCTGGCAGGGCAACTATGACGACTACTTGCGCCGTAAGGCCGCAGCGCTCGAAGACGAAGCCAATCAGAATGCCGAATTTGATAAGAAACTGGCCGACGAAGAAGTCTGGATACGCCAGGGCATCAAGGCTCGGCGCACCCGTAACGAAGGCCGCGTGCGCGCGCTCGAACAACTGCGCCGCGAGCGTTCCCAGCGCCGCGAGCGGCAGGGCACGACCAGTCTCATTCTGGAGCGCGGCGACGCCTCCGGCAAAAAAGTAATCGAAGTCAAGGACATCAGCTTCGCCTATGCGGACAGGCAGATCGTCAGTCACTTTTCGACGCTGATCCAACGCGGCGATAAAGTCGGCCTGATCGGCGCGAACGGCGCGGGCAAATCGACGCTGCTCAAATTGCTGTTGAAACAGCTTGAACCGGATAGCGGCACGATCGAACAGGGAACCAACCTCGAAATCGCCTATTTCGACCAATTGCGCGACCAGCTCGATCCTGATATGACCGTTGCCGACACGATCGCGCACGGCAACGATTTCGTCGACTTACCCAGCGGTAAGAAGCATGTGATGTCGTATCTCTCCGATTTTCTGTTTGCACCGGCCAGAGCGCGCTCGCCGGTGAAAAGCCTGTCCGGCGGCGAAAAAAACCGTCTTTTGCTTGCGCGGCTGTTCACCCGGCCTGCGAATCTACTGGTGATGGACGAGCCGACCAACGATCTCGACCTCGAAACGCTCGAATTGCTCGAGGAAAAACTGGTCAACTACGACGGCACCCTGCTGCTGGTCAGCCACGACCGCGCCTTTCTCGACAACGTCGTGACCAGCGTCTTCGTATTGGACGGCACAGGTGACATTAGGGAATACGTCGGCGGCTACAGCGACTGGTTAGAGCAGCGCCCCGAACCCGAAGCGAAAGCACAAGCAGTCAAAAAAGCGCCGGAAAAAGCCAAAGCCGAACAGCCCCAACCCGCCAAAAAGAAAAAGCTCAGTTACAAAGAACAACAGGAACTGAATCAACTGCCAGAGCAAATCGAAAAACTCGAAACCCGGCAAGCCGATCTGAATGCATTGATCAATTCGTCCGATTTTTATACCCAAAAGGGCACCGGTAAAAACGATCAAACGACGATGGCCAAAACCCTCGATGAACTGAAACAGACCGCCGCTTCGCTGGAACAGGCTTACCGGCGCTGGGACGAGCTCGAAGAACTTTCCGGCGAGGGCAACTGATCAAGGTCGTTGCCAAAAAAAGTAAAATCCGGTACAATTCTCGGTTCCCATATTCATGGGCTCAAATTTAGGAGAGATGGCCGAGCGGTCGAAGGCGCACGCCTGGAAAGTGTGTATACGGCAACGTATCGAGGGTTCGAATCCCTCTCTCTCCGCCAACTGAGCATTCAACGAGATTCAAAGATATTCAAAAACCCGCAAGCTTAATGGTTTAGCGGGTTTTTTTATGTCCAACGAAGTCCGATGAGGTACATTGACATACCCCCTTGCTCGGGGGTATAAATGGGGGTACGTCACATACCCCCAGATGGAGATACCCCCAATGGCCTTATCCGATACTGCCTGCAAGAACGCCAAGCCCAAGGAAAAACCTTATAAGTTGGCGGATGAAAAGGGAATGTTCCTGTTAGTCAACTCGAACGGGTCCAAATACTTCCGACTCAAATACCGCTTTGCCGGAAAGGAAAAGCTCTTAGCCTTGGGGGTATATCCTGACACCAGCCTGAAAGATGCCCGCACCAAACGCGATCAGGCACGGGAGCAAATCGCCAAGGGAATCGATCCCGGCATAGCCCGCAAGATAGAAAAAGCCGGGAGTGCGGAGAACACGTTCTCGGCAGTAGCGAAGGAATTCATTGAAGCCAATAAAAACCGCTGGAGTGTCAGCCACCGTGAACATATCAAACAATGTTTCGAACGGGACGTTTATCCGTGGATGGGAGATCGGCCGCTTAAAGATTTGTCGGCAGTCGAAGTCCTTGCGACCCTACGGCGGATCGTGGACCGGGGCGCCCTGGAGACGGCCGCCAGAACGAAACAGTTCATCGGTCAGGCGATACGGTACGGCATTGCCACCGGCCGCGCCGAGCGCGACGTGACCGCCGATTTACGCGGCGCCCTACCTTCACCGGTACGCGGTCATTTTGCCGCGATTACCGAGCCTAAGCCGTTAGGCCAATTACTGCGGGACATCGACGCCTATAAGGGAAATTTCGTTGTCAGGACTGCGCTACAGCTTCAACCGCTGATCTTTGCCAGACCGGCAAACCTGGCGTCGGCGGAATGGTCAGAATTTGACCTTGACGCGGCTGAATGGCGGATTGCGGCCGACAAAATGAAAATGAAGGATGCGCACATCGTTCCCTTGAGTTGGCAAGCGGTCGCCTTGTTGCGGGACATTTACCCGCTGACCGGATCAAGCCGCTATGTTTTTGCCAGCAATCAAGGCAAGACCGGAGGCGAACCGCATATCGTAAGCGCCCTTTAAACGACGCTATTGAATTTCCGTATAAAGCCGTGCGAGTTTGGTTAGGCCGTTGGATTGGCGAGACGCCAGGGTAGCAAAACTTCGAAGTCTTCGACGGTTTTTGC
>NZ_JAXUHN010000046.1:0-34991 GCF_035916875.1 Methylomicrobium sp. Wu6 | reverse complement strand
ATTCCGATAACCACGGAAACGATAGACTGGTTGACGATACCGGCAGACA
The DNA here is from genome assembly GCF_035916875.1 of Methylomicrobium sp. Wu6. NCBI lineage: Bacteria > Pseudomonadati > Pseudomonadota > Gammaproteobacteria > Methylococcales > Methylococcaceae > Methylomicrobium > Methylomicrobium sp. Wu6. The sequence goes on along the minus strand of NZ_JAXUHN010000046.1, from coordinate 34,942 downwards.
AACCCACCATGAACATGCCCAAGGCAATGATTTTACCCAAAGTACCTTGAGTCCAGCCGACCAACAAAGTATAGATATCGTCGAACTCAGTACCACCGGTACCGGCCATGGCTTCAGGAGCCAGTGCAACAGCAGCAACAGCAGAAGTGGCCAGGAAGGCTTTAGAGGTAAACAGTGCTTTCAATTTGTTCATTTGAAGAACTCCAAAAATATGCTTGATTGAGTGGCCACCACTTGCAATTGGAAGCCGCGTTCTGTTCCGGAACAAATGCATTGTCAACAAAAACCCAGCCGGGTATAAGCGCGAAAGAGCATCAAAACAGGCGTCCTTTTGGTGGACAGACGAAAGAGTATGCATTTGCTGTGTCTTTCGGGGCGATGGGCAAAAAAAACCGGACTTTCGTCCGGCCTTGTTCCTATTTTATGCCAGTCGGAGTTTTGACCGACAAGGGAGATATTGCCGTTCCTGGCGACCGAAATCGCTCGCCAAGATTCCATCGCCTGCTTTCAATCTCGGTATACAAGTATCCATCGGCATGCAAATCGCCGTCATCATCTTCCCATGGTGCCATCCAGATCCGCATGACTTTCGCTTGTGTCCGTATGGGTACTGGCTGTTCGATACTGGGAACGGCCACCTGGCTATTCAGAGTTGAGTTTGAATGAGCCAGAACGCTAACCGGCTTGCTTTCGCCGCTTTTGTCGTTTTCACTCACGGTCTTTACGTAGTCCGAAGACTCTGTTGCTTGATAGACTTGCCGGGCCGACATACAGCGCACGCCGTCGATTCCACCTGGGCAGGAAAAGTCACCTTGCCCGATACCCATGTAAGAGCAACCGTTTAAAACCAAAACGCTTGCCGTTAAAAGAGCCAATTTCACATAACGTTTATCTACCATTGATTTCATCCTCAAGGTCTTTTTCTAACAAGGTTTTGAATGATTTGACGCCGCCTTTGAATGTGTTTTTGGAAGGCAGGAACAAGAATGGCACGCCCTGAATATCCAGCAGCTTCGTTGCCACTACCGCTTTTTGCAGTGGTTTTAGGTCACACGATCCTTCTTGCCTGACTAAAGCCGGCAGCTTCGAATAATCCTTGGCGATCAGCGCTTTTAAAGACTGCTCTTTGTCTTTATTGCAGATCAGCTTTTTGCTGATTTCTGCCGATTCTTTTCCAAGCACGGGAATTAGTACGAGTTTGAATGCGTATTCATTCCCCAATGGCTCAAGTTGAGCAATCAGATCGTGACAGTAGTTACATTGAGGATCGACAAATATCGTGACTTCCTTTTTTCCTTTTCCAATTGTGAACGTCGAAAGCTCATCCGGATTGAGTCCTATCTTTCGAAGGTCGACTTTATCGATTCCCTTTGTGTCCGATACGGAGCCAATAACTTTACCTTGCCACATATCGACCATTTTAAAATTTCCAGCAACAACAAAATGCCCGTTATCGGTAATCAAGAATGTTTTGTCACCAGCCTTGACCATTGATAATCCAGTCACCGGCAATCGTTTCACTTCATCAACACTGCGCATGACATCTTTGACTTCCGCAGTCATTTCGGAATCGGTTTTCGGTTTTGCCATCTGCGAAATATCCGGGCCAGCGGCTTGAATAACACTACTCAATGCCAATAAAACCGGTACCCCTAATAACTTCTTAGCCATCATTTTCTCCATTAATTTTATTGATATTTTTATCTTCCAAAACCGCCCATTCCGCCGTAACCTCCATATCCACCACCACGAGAGCTGCCACCAAACCCGCCTGAGCCTCGGCCACCATAACCACCACCGCCCATTCCACCCATTCCACCGCCGAAGCCACTCATTGAGCCTTGGCCATAGCCATCTTGGTTTCCGGTATAAAGGTTGTTCAAGCTTCGTGCGCCGCCTTGTAAATTGGTGCCAGAACCAGATTTGGATTTAGGATTAAGCGACATCCCTCTGATCATGATGAAATCGATCTTCCTTCCGGCATCCACCTCGATGATCGGAAAAATGTTTTTGGCCATTTCCAGGTAGTAGTCAGCAATTTGCTCAGCTGCGCCTTTGACGCCCCCCATGAGTGCTTGACCGCCCAGCATCTCGGGAGATGGATATTGAAATTGCTGCGTTTCGCCAGGCGTCACGCCGGTTTGCAGAGCCCTTACTTTCTGAGGTGCAAACGCTTGTGTAATTCCAGAGACAAATCCTGACAACAATGCATTACCGATGATTTGCCCGTTTTTACTGACTAATCGTCCTCTTACGCCAGCTTTGCCGTCCTCGCCAACCGAATAAGCATCCATCGCAGTTTCGATGACTGCGCCATCTTTTTTGACGCAAGAGATGCGTTCCGCTCTCATGTAAGCTCTTTCGGCACTCAGATCGCCATAACCACTGGCAATCAAGAAACACTCTCGAATATCCATCCTATAGCGGTTAGGCAAAATTGCTTCATGCTTTACCCGTAACAAAGCAGGAAAGGGATCGCTACGCGATTGATTGGAAGTGGGCGCGTCAAGACCCGTCACTAATGTTCCGCTCAAAATACTGCCGGCCGGCAAAAACATATCGGGCACGCCATTTTTGCTTGACGCTTTCTTGATATTCACGAATTCAGTGATTTTTTTCTCACCGCCTTTTTTGCTGCTATCCGTGCCGCTAGCTGATGCCAGTCCCTTATCGCTCTTTTTTCCCTCTTCACCTGACCCAGTGACAACCCTGATTTTTGGTCCAGTTTCGGCAGGCGCTACATCGCTTTCAGCCATTGTCGGGGGCTGCTGACCAATTAACGCGGGCTCAAGCGGATCTTTACCCTTTTTGCCTTTGCTTTTTTTATCTTTTCCGCCATTCCCATCATCCATCGGCAATTCTGGCAAAGGCACTTGCGTTTTTAGCGCTTCTTGAGCGGCATCGAGCTTTTGGTAGAGTTCAGTCGTTTGCAGGGCCAGTTTTTCGGTTCTCTTGTTCAGTTCTTCCGTTTGCTGTTTGATCATTCGGGAAGCATCCTGGATCTTGGCGTCCTGATGCTGGAAAGTCATTTTGATATCGGAAAAATCCTCCGTCAGTTTTTTGATTTTTCCTGCCATGGCATCGATAGATACATCCCGTGGACTTTTCCCATTGAAAAGCGTGTATTCCACTTTTCTGGGTTTTTGCATGAAGTTTTTCGAATTATCATCGGATGTGCTGACAATCAGAATAGCCGCGACGACAAACATCGCTGCGCCGCCGCCCATCAATGTGACTTGTTTTCGCTTCGAAGGATCAAGCGTTTCATACCACTCGATCAGTTTTTCCTTGGCTGTCTTCTTTTCAAGATCGATCACAATTTTTTCTCCCAATTACAGCAAGGCTGGTCTGATTTCTTCGCCGCTCTTACCTTCAGGTAATCGCAAAAGAAGATATATCTCGGTTTTTTCGCCGGGTTCGAGCCTCACTTTTGGCCATGCGGCAACCGCCATCGTGTCTTCACTGGCACAAAATGCCTCTTCAAAAATTACCGTGGCATTTCCGTTGTTTTGTCCGATCAACACAACGATTCGTGAATCGTGCCCAGACAGTAATTGGCCAGCCCAGTAAGTCAGATTTGGATCGTGACAAAACGCTTTCCCTCTTAGCTCATCTGTGACTTCTTCTAAAGTAAAACCCTGGGGAATTTGCTGTTTTCCAAGGTTTTGCATGACCGCCTTGACTTCATTGATATACGGAGAATCTTGACGGAAAAGCCTGTCCGTTTTTGATGATCCGACTTCTACTTGAGCGGCTTTTGATGCATCGGCCTCAATTCGAATTTCAACCGGGGTAATTAATTCTTGTGGTGAAAGTTGCAGTAAAGCTGCGTCGCCCGTTTCTGCGTCAGAAATAAACATGCTGACCGGTGTTTCTGAATCTGTTGCTATGTAAACTGCTGAGCCGTCGATTTTGGTTTCAACGTTGTCGACTGTTAGCACCTTGGGTTCTGCATATGGTGTAACGATTCGATTCAGCTTGCCTTTGGCAACGATCACACTTTCCGTTCTACCCGGCTTGGGTTTGATCGTAATGCCTGATTGCAGGCCGAGATCGAGTTCTTGTTTTTTATTGGAAGCACTTTCTTTGGGTGACTCAGGCGCCTTATCTAGAATCTTGGGTCTTTTTTTAAGTTTGGGTTTTTCTTCAGCGATTGGCGCCGGTGCGGATTGCGCATCATTGGATACTGGTTGATCCCCTTCAAGCGGATTAGGCGTAATCGTTGCTGTCGCCGATTCAGGTGTTCCATTTACCATACGGTTTGGGTTGAAAGCACCGCCTTGGGAAGTGTTTTGTGTGTTCGCTGTATCAGCTGCCACACCTTCTTGGTTTGGGCTTAGGGAGGTTCCATCCAGAGCTTGAAATGGAAGTTCGGGCGGCAGTTCATTAGCCATCGCGCTTGATGTAATCAAGATCGACACGATCGATAAAATCAATGGTTTAAATTGCATGCAAGGCTCCTATTTTTTTATTTGCTTTTGACGTTCTTCTTCCATCTTTTGCTTTGCCTCTTCTTTCTGAATGATTGAAAGCAATTTAGGCATGCCTTCATACGAAGCCATGTGCGTGATAATCGGCGAATATTGTTTAACGTCGATTTTGAATTCGAATGTCTGCTCCGTCGGAGAGGTTTTGCCGCCGGCGCCGGTCATGCGGTTTCTACCAGTGACAAACACCTTGTCAGTTTCAGGTTCATAAGTGACTCGCACGATGCCAAAGCTCGACGACACTTTTTCTTGTTTCAGGGTGTCCAATTCTTGGGCGATTTGTTCTGAAACCATCGACCTGATTTCGCCAGTAACCATCCCGCTAAATGACTCCAAGACGAAGTCTGCATTTTCCGGTGTCACATTACCGATCAAAGTTGCCACATACATTCCCCATGCTTTTTTGTATCCTTCGGAAGCTTTGTTTTTGGCCACTTCCGACTTTTCCGAGAGACTTGGCGGAATGAGCACAATAGCCGTATCTTTCTTCAGCCAACCAACCAATGTCAGCAGGTTAAGCGTCATTAAAAAAATGCAAACAAATTTCAGGAATCGGTTTGATGCGTGCAGGCTCAGCCATGTTGATGCGAAATTTTTATAGAGCATGGGGTTTTCCTAAAAGAATCGACGGATAAACGACAAAGGTCTCGACGTGGGCGTGGTTTCAGAGGATCCCAGACCGGCATACCAGTACATGGCGTGTATCAAAAAGCCATTGGCCTGTCTGTCCTTTATTTTTCGGTAGAATTTGATGCCTACCAATCCGGATATGAGTAGTACACCGAGATAATTCACCATGATGCCAACGCCAAAAGCGATAGCCATCAGGATGAACTCGTCGAATTCCCAAAAAAGAATTTGCTGCGGATCGTCCAAATAATTAGGGATGTCACGCATTTCTATCTCTCCGTGATAGGAATCAATTCAGCTCGCCGATTTTTCAACCGCCCTTCGTCAGTCTGATTGCTTTCAACAGGAGAACTTTCACCAAAGCCTTTCGCAGATATTTTCGAAGGATCGACACCATGCTGAATCAGGTAATCGCGCACTGACCTGGCACGCCTGGTCGATAACTTTTTGTTGTAGCCACTTGAGCCTTTTGAGTCGGTGTGTCCTTCAATGCTTACATGCAGCAAATTGGATGGAGGAATTTTTAGTAGAAAACTATCTAACTTCTGCGTTTCGCTGACACTCAGATCGGCTTGATCAAACTCAAACAATACCGATTGAATTTCGGGTAAAGGCGTTTCCAATGCAGGGGGGAGTGGAAATGTCTGCATGGATGAGGTCAACGCTGATCCACTCTCAACGTGAGTGATTTCCTGTCCAGGTAGTGAGAGTGTGTGCTGAAAACCTCCCTGGATAATGGCTTGATCTCGCAGTCCACCTACTTTTTGATAAGAAAGGTCACTCACGACAGGCGGCAAATAGATCTTGACCGTGATTTCTTCACAACGATCGCCAGACATTCCAAATGGACAATCCGGCGTCGTCGAACACGCTGTCAATACAATCGTTGTTGCGATGACGAAAGGGATTTTATTGAAGTTTCTCATTGATGATTTTCTCGAATCGCTTGACATGGTTTGCGTAACTATTTCCCCGAACAGCATTGGTAGGAGCGTGATAATCGGCGACAGTCTTTCGAATGTCGTTCTGTGAACGCAGGTTTTTCAGATAGCTTGCCGCGACGGTAATGTTGGTTTTTGGATCGAGTAATGCGAGTTCATTGGGTACCTTGTTTCCATGCCAATACAAGTTCACTTGCATAATTCCAACATCGACATTTCTGATGCCTTGCCGTATGAGTTGCGTCAGTGCTTGTTCAGCGGCTTGTTTATTCGCGTACCGCTTGGGACCGGCTTTAATGCCATTTTTGCTTTCATTGATGTTTAGCGTCCATGGCCAAGGACGAAAACTTCCATCACGCCAACGCATGCCGCTCTCTTGAACAGCTATGCCATAGAGGGTCGCAACATTGATACCCGCATAACTGGCAGCGCTACCCCAGACGCTGTTATCTAAAACAGAACTCGGATGGGCGTTAACTGAGATGAATAACGATAGAATGAGGGGAAATCTTTTTATGTTCATGCCGTTCATGTTAAACGGCCATACAAAGTTTCATCGGGGTGAAAGACGCTGTTTTTCGGCCTCTTTCGTTTTTCTTGGGCGAGTTATCCACAGAAACTGGGGATAACCCTGTTAAGTGCCGGGCCGAAATCCTTATCGCCCTTGACTTTAGTGTTGATTGATCAAATTATGTACACCTACATATTGTCTATTAGATATTGACGCTGCTCATCAATGTTGGTCCCTTGGGTTTGTTCATTTATACGATCAAGAACGCTATTGGTGTTCGTGTTAGGTAAATTACCCATCGTTGAGAACTGAGTGCTGTACAGTTCATCCGCTTTAGCACCATCCAATGGCATAACATTGGCCACTTTCAACATGTCGACCCATTCACCGAAATCCATTTTGTCAAAATCCAGAGTTCCTACTTCCTCCATCGTCAATCCTTCGCAACTTGGCTCCAGCGGTTCACCAAAATTTCTACCCATCTGCTTCCGCGCTTCCTGCTGAAATATCCGCGCAAACGGGCTTGAAAAACAACAATAAACTTGCTTTTCAGCCACGCATGAGCCCAAAAATTTTGCCGAACAGTAAGTGCCTATTTCATCAGGTTTTGTACACATTCGTTGGCTTTTGTACATTTGCAGCTTCATTTCTTCTTCCGTGCATGCAAAAACAAGCTGCACAACCAATTTTGCGATTTGATATATCGCATAAATAATCCCAACAACCGTCACAATCGATGATAAAAGTGATCCAGCCATTGTGTACGTAGTGGTTGCCGCTGCACCTGCGCCAGTTGTTGTCGCAGTAAGTAAAGTTGATGCAGCTGCTTCCCCGAACACTTCTGCAATCCACTCCCCGAGCCATTGCACTACTTGCTGCTTAATCGCTTCTAAACCTATTTCAGTTCCTATTTGTTCTCCCAGCATTGAAGCAACTGAATCGTACATAGATGTAAACGGTTCAGTAATCGCTGAGTAGGCATCTGCAATTAAGCTAACAGGAGTCTCCAAAATCGTACCGCTTGTTACGACCTGCCAAGCACCAGTTAACCCTGTGCCTGCTTGTTCCAATCCAAACGCTGCAATTTGAACAGAGGTGTCCGCCATATCCCAGGCATTCTTTGACAGCCAGATATAATCGATCCAGCTACCCTGGATAGGCATATTGCAGCAGTCAACTGAACCCAAAATCGACAGATCCGCCATTTGGCAGGTGTATTCTTCCCCAGCAAAAAACTTACAAGCCCCTGTGTTTGGGTCGCATGACAATTGTTTTTGCGATTCATTTAATGTCTGTAGCGCCGTGGCCGCCTTAATAAAATCGTCGTTGGATTCTTGTTGAGGATCGACGCACTCACCGCCCATGCATCGGATTTGCGCGTCACAAATTGTGTTTTCGCCATTGTTAGTTACTTCGCATGTCGAATCGTGATCCGTGCCACAGTCGTAAGTAACGATAAAATCTTTGCAAGCCCCGGTGACTGGATCAATGAGTTCATTTCCATTAACGTCTTTTTCGCATTCCTCTTTGACATAAGCGCACGAAGACAACGATTCACAGGTATTGTGCTCATTAAGATCATAGTTATATTCAGGACAAACCTGGTATCCCTGATAATCCGTATAACAGTCCAGAGAAATAACTCCAGGCGTTCGAGTTTCCGCTTTATAGCAAATGGGCGCCGGTGGAACGGCTGGAGCATCGGGAAGAATAGGTGCTCCAGAAATGTAATTCGTATAATTGTCCGGAGTTATGGTTACAGGGCCAACGACATGTGAATTCGACGCTTCTGTGCATTGCCACCAATCGGTTGATGCCTGGTCATTTAATGACCCCGATGACACAAATGTTGGAGTTGTTCCGCTTAAAGGCCAGGCATTAAACAATCGATCTCTGCAGCCTGTCGGGGAGTCTATAAACTGTTCTTTGACATCTGGCTCAGCTTCGACTTTTATTTTTGCAAATCCCTCGCCTCCGCCACCAACTCTGATTTCCTGTCTGATCGTTACCGTATCACCAGGAGCAACATTTTTGAAATAGGATGTAATATCCGTATTAGGACTTTGTGACCAGCTATTCCTTTGTTCGCAATCACCACCCCAACCGTTATATCCCGTATAAACCCAATTACCATTTACAAGTATTCTTGTTTCATCATCCCATTTTACATATTCGATTGTGACCTTATTTATTGCATCAGGTCTTAAAACTCGCCAAGTCGCTATCCTATAATGTGTTCCACAACCATCTCCTTCTTCCCAATTATTGTCAGTATTAACCCCTAAATTCAGACGTGTACAACCAATCCCACACAATGAAATATTTCCGTCACCACTGGCAAATCCCATGACTGGATCGTAGGTTAGGGCTCTGGTAACGGTGCATTTCTCGGTTTTTAGGCTTTTTTTACATTGTTTAAGATCTTCTATGTGTATTGGACAGGATGTTTCCCCCCAGTCCGTCGTTTTAGTGCATCCACTGAACATATCCTGGATCAGCGGTGATTGCATTGATAAAACGCTGTCCGATTGATTCCAGATTGGATCATGCAGCAGGTTTGGCATTGCTGTATTCGCCCCCATCAATGTCTGGTAGGCATAGGCATGCTGCGTATTGCCGGTCTTTAAGCTGTTTATCTTGTTATTGACATAAGTCCCCTGTGCCGCCGCGTCGCCATAAGAAGCCGCTGCATCATCCATTGAACCAGGCTGGATTTCCTGGAACATTTCGTTTTGCTGAATGGTTTGTCCGGCCGCCAGTCCGTTGGTCAATGTGATTTGACCAGTGCCACTATCGACATTAGGGACAGTGAAGGTGGACATCAAAGTGCTACCTAAAGCCTCTCCTTCGGCAGCTTTATCCAGGAAAGCATCAGCGAATGCAGGAAATGGCAGGAAAAAAATCGCCGTTGTCGCTAAGTAAAAAGCTGCAATCGAATTATGAAAAATGCAGACAATTATTAAAGTCGCAATTGGCTTTTGGATTTTTCTCATTTGTTTAATGCGTTGAAGGGGAGGCAGAATTGAATGCTATGGATGGGATACTGGGATTTGTTTCCATCCAAGATTTTTGGATGGAAACAACCAAGGCTTTTGTTTTATGAACCGCCGTATTTATCGATGTAGCTCATACAGCAATCGGTGTAACGCCAAATCAGATAAACAAAATCTTCGCCGGTACCCGGCATATTTCGCCATTCACCCCACTTGAATTGTGATTCTCCGATGTAATGACAACAATTTTCTCCAGGAATAATCTTTTCCTCCATCTCCGGCTGTCCATTTGCCCCCATGACTGTGTTGCCATTGGCATCCTTTTTTTCAGTCATAGTTTTTTCACCCTCGGCCTCAGTCACCGGAAACAGCATGCTTAATTTGTATTGCTGTTTTGGGATCATTGGGTAAATCGTCCCGCCACATAACGCATCATTGCCATAGGTTTTATGCGCTAGACCACGCCGATGCAGGGCGGCCAACACCCGTGCTGATAACAAACTTGAATCTCTGGGTGGAGAAGCATCCGAAGCGATGTTGCCAGTGAAGGGATATAAATTTCCCCAGCACCCCGCACACCACCACAGCGATGTCATAGGTTGCGAAGCCGTCGATACCGCGCAGTCAACAGTACATGCCGCAACCGCTAATGGATTTGCAAACACTACGGCTTCGGGGTTTAGGAAAAATGCCAGTTCATCGATATTCCATGTTGGATCGAGTTCGGACATATACATCATGTCCATGCTACGAAAACCACCCGCGTTGCAATTACTTTGGACGAAGAGATCCATGATCATAAAAAGCGGATATGCCCAATAGTGATAGTTGTAAAAGGTTTTGTCAGTACCATCGCCTTCTACTTCTTTTCTGCCGCCCCATAGCCGGACACCACTGTTGAAAGAGATGCCTCCAAGCGCAGGTGAACAATAGGGTTTTCTTACTACCTCAATGAGTCTTGCAGGAATCCAAGCGCTTGCCGTCATCCCTAAATTTGGAATACCGTTATCGTCTGAGCAAAAACAAAAACTCTCATCTGATGCGTTATCCGGAATGTCGTTATCCATATCATAAATGGTCATCCCCATGAGCCTTACCGGAAATAGGCAACTCCAGCATATCCCGGTCATCATTTTCTTTCCCCATAGATCAGCATCGGGACAGAGCAACTTCTCGGCCGTGATCGTGTCTGTTTCGGAGGTGTTAATAGTCTCTTGCGCTAATGCTTGCCCAGATAAAACCAGGACTAATAAGCCTAAAATCAACTTTTGATGCATCAGTGAACCTCGCCGCTTGCAAGTTCCTTCGCGACGACATGATCGCCTTCGCCCTCGATGACAGTTGGCAATACTTCCAATTTGAAGCGATCCACAATGCTTTTGTTGAGCTTATACAACGGTCCATTGATGAAATCGCCAGTCTCGTTGTAGTTATCCCATCCACGCTGTTTATCGATCTTCGAAAACAGATAAATGACTGGTTTTCCTTTTTTCAGAATTTCATCGCCGGCTTTCTTGGCGATAGCGACCTGTTTTTGACTGGTTGCATCAAATACGATATAAGCGTGTCGCATAGGCATCATGGCCTGTGGATTGATCCTGTCGCCTTTTTTTATAATCAATCGACCATCGGGATGAAAAATATCCTGTGTTGAAACGATGGTCATATCAACTGATCGTTCCTTGTTCTTTTCCGCGGGTCGTAAATTAAATTCCTCTTGGTTTTTCCAGAAATTCGCGATTGCGGTTGTTTTTTGCTTATCCCAATCGATATTGGCTGCGCGACGTTGAATTTCTTCAATCATGTCGGGCTCCAATATGCCGTAGATCGGCCCTCTTTGACCGTGATCGCCCGGCTCCTGTTTGCTAAGCCACTTGAAACCAGGCAATCCCCGAGCGCTACGCGTTTTCCCTTCAGCATCGGTCTCAATCATGGTTGGAACTGCTGTCACATTGAACCGAGTGAACAATGTTGGGTCGATCACTGCGCCAGGCACTGGTTTCATGTTCTTGACGATCGGCAAAAGCTTCTTGGTAATCAGACCTGTGTTCTGGTCTTTCTCAACGCCACGAAAGACCAGAATTGACTTGGTGGCCGCCGCTTCTTCGGCTGCCGCCTTTAACTCATGTGTCGGCATTCCGAATGACACGAATATCCAACGCCCCTGAATGGCTTTTGCCAACGATCTCTTTCCATTCATGTCTTCTTCCAAAGAAGTACCGCCTTGCACCATCATTTTGTTGCCTTCTTTAAGCAGTTTTTCCAAGGAGGGGTTTAAATGCATAGGTTTGGTTTTTAACCAATCGGGTAATTGACGATTCATGTTAGGTTGCTGTTGCTTCAGTATTTCCTTGAGAAAAAAATCGTCCTCACCCGCCCAGGCAGATGAGAACGACAGGTGCAGTATCGTTACTGCAAGGAAGCGACTAGAAAATCGGGTAGGCCCGGCCAATGACATCTTTTTCATCTACTAATCCAAGGAGGTTGTATCGGGAATCGAGGCTGTATTCGTGATCACCCGCCACGAAGTACTTACCTAATTGGATCGTATTTTTCCCATCATGCAACTCGTCATTCGGGAACAATTTTTTTAGGCTTAACCCAACCTCTTTACCCACCAGCGTCCGACCGCCGACGGTAAAATCTCTACCCTTTTTAGTCACGATGTCGCCAGGACCTGCAAGTAATCGTTTTGTGAAGGTGTATCCGTCTGGATAGGGATCGCCGTTATGCCATCTGAATGCAATTAGCCCCCCACTTTCGACTTTTTTATCGAGACAAATCAGGAACAGCGAATAAGGTAAGCTGGGTGTCTGATTGATCGCCAGCCGGTAGTTGGAATGGATCACCCCGTAGAGCGAAACCAGCAAAATCCAAGTAATTGCATGAGATTTCAGGTGATGAAGCAAAATTGGACCGAATGATTTGGTTCTTTCAATAAATACTGGCAGCGTTATAGGTTCTGGGTTATTCAATGTTGACATAAGCTTCCTCGGGGGCACTTAAAACGGATTGCGCGTCAAGAATGACCACGCCACGTTGGATTAACTCTTCGGTCGACGACTTGACCTTTGCCATAAGCGCTTTGGCATCGTCTTCCGTCTGCGCTTGGTTCTTTTCAACGGCTTTTTTTACTAATCCCTGCACGTCGACAATGGCAATTTGAGCCGGTACCGGTGAAAAAGAGGCGGCGTAATAGCCGCCCAAAGCACCAGAGAGGACACAAAAAACAAGAAAAGCCATCATTTTTATTGGGGTCAAAGTAATCATGCTAAGCCATGCATCCTTGCGAATTCGGCCAAGCCGCCTTTCACTCCACGACCAACCGCTTTGAATTTCCAATCACCTTGATAGCGATAGATTTCACCGAAAATCATTGACGTGTAAATTGCGGTATCCTCCGCCTCGCTCAAGTCATACCGGGTCACTTCTTCCTGACTATCTTTATTGATCAGCCGCACGAAAGCATTGAGCACTTGTCCGAAGTTTTGTTTGAGTTTTTCCGCGTCGTGAATCGATACGAAAATAATTAGTTTTTCGATCTCGGCCGGCACCTTGTCGAGAAATACGTGGATCGTTTCGTCATCCCCATCTCCGTCTCCGGTTCGGTTGTCTCCCGTATGGTTTACCGCCCCGCACGTTGATTTTTTGTTGTTATAGAAGACGAGGTCCTTCTCATTTCTTGCTTTTTCATCGACTGCAACCATCAAGATGGACGCATCCAAATCAAAGATTTCCTGGTCGCTTTTTCTAACATCCCATCCGAGCCCAACAACGATGTTCTTTAAGGAAGCGTCTGTTTTTGACAGGTTGATATTCCCGCCCTTGACTAAACTTAATGCCATTTTTTACCTCTAGCTTTTGGTTAAGAATTTTTGTGGAGACTTGGATATCGCTGCTTTAGCGATTCTGGTGTAGCCAACAAGGCTTGTTGCTTGTTATGAGAGATTGATGACCAAAGAGATAAGCCAATTAGAATGGCGCCCGTAACCCCCGTGATCACCTCGGGTATTTGATTAATGATGCTGGTCAACATGAGTATGGCCAGCGCAAGAATGGCGTAGTGAGCCCCGTGTTCGAGATAGATGTATTCGTCGAGAACGCCTTTATTAACCAATTAATTGTCAGTGATCTAACGTATAAAGCGCCAATTCCCAATCCAAGGGTAATGATCTGTACTTCCTGAGAGATTGCAAAGGCGCCGATCACCCCGTCGAACGAGAACGATGCATCCAGCAACTCCAGGTACAAGAACGCAACCAATCCGCCTTTTTTTACAGTTTCGCTGATTGACGCCTGTTCATCGGATACTGCAAACAAGCTATCCAGACTGCTAACTAATCCAAAAAGGAATATCCCCCAGACCCCACCGGTCAGTACCGACATCCTTATCTCGCTAGGCACTATTGCGCTAATACCCAACAAACTTCCTAGCGTTATAGTTGTGTTTACTGCGTCAATTTTGCCGAGCGCTTGAAGCCGTTTTTCAATCGATCCAACCCAGAATACGTCACGAGAATCATCAAGGAGGAACGATAACCCGACCATCATCAGGAACATCCCACCTAATGACGCAATCATTGGGTGGGCTTCATGCAAATGAATTGCATATTGCTCAGGTGAATTCAGTGCGAGCAAAACCACATCGTTCGTAGTCATGCCTGTCGCAAGCGTCATAACCATCACTGGAAATATCAGGCGCATTCCAAAGACGGCAATTAGCATCCCCCATGTCAAAAACCGTTTTTGCCAAATTTCTTCCATGTTCTTCAGAACACCGGCGTTAACGACAGCATTATCAATAGACAGGCTTATTTCCAACACGGCGAGTACCAGCACCAAAAAAGCAGCCTTGATTCCACTCAATACAAGAACAGTCAACAAGCTCACCGCCAAGATGGCATGGGTTCCGTAGAAACTGCGCATAATTATTTCCCTCTATTGGCGCAGAAAAGTTTGAAGTCTGGTGAATTCTTACTTGCCTCCGATTCGGACTGGCAAAAACCGTCAATCAATTGACGGATTGATTGAAGTTCTTCATGGACACAAGCATCCAGCATCTTGCTGTCCTTTGCCGAGTTCAGACAAGCGATCGACCTATTGACTATTTCGACCCGATCTTTTCTGTTCTGAATCATTTGCTGACTCAGACTGCTGGGCTGATCTTCTTTTTTACTATTGGCCTGAACTTCTAGGCTTTGACCTGCAAATGCCGTCGCGATAACGGTCATCACCATCATGATTTGCTGTTTCACTGATTTTTTCCTCCGGGTAACGTTGAAAAAATCTTACGAGAAACATTACTATTTCATCGGGGTGAAAGACGCGGTTTTTCGGCCTCTTTCGTTTTGGCTTCCTCATTTGCCGACATCTGCCTATGGCTTTTCATCTTGTCGACTGGTTCTTCCAGTACAGCGCTTATCGCGGGTTTTGCGGGTCTTGCATTAATTTTTTTCTGTGTAGGATTGGGGTACGGAAGCCGCGGAGCCTTAATTATCAAGGCATGCGCGGGTTGATGCCCTTTTGGGTGATTTTTCGAGCTATGGCATTTTTGTTGCCTCAGCCAAAATTCACACAAAATTAATATGGAGATGAGATTTGATTATGAGTCTTTTAAATGATGATTTGAAAGCCATTAACTTTCAATTTTTGATGCTGGCTAGAGAATGCGCACGACACAATCCTATGGAGGCAATGTGGAAGTTCAATCTTAACGATACAGAGATTGAAAATATATCCAGTTTGTCGATAGACGAAATAAAAAGCTTGTCCGACTGCGGTAGGGCAATTTTTCGAACCCCAGTTACGCAAACACCAGCCGGCATAACTTCCAGTATTGCCGCTGCCTTGTTGCCAATCTCGATGACGACTCAAGCGTAGGAGATTGGCATGATAATGGAATCTCACTTGCGCCTTACTCCAAAAGAGACAGATATCTTAGGACTGAAACGTAAATTGGATCTTGCTAAAGGCATCATAGAAAAGGGTGGTCGCCCTTCGATTGTACGGGCGGTATGCCAAATATCCAAAGCTTCGGCACTTCAATTTCACAAGGAAATTCACGGCGAAAGAGCAAAGGCCGGCCAATTGCCCTATGACCAGGATTGGATCGTGAAGTCACCCCAAAACTGTCTTCACGCTTCGATCTACTTCAACATTTTTCAGTCGTTATCCAAAATTAAACATTTCAAAACAACTGATACGGATCGTCAAAATCCAAAATCAGCTGAAATCGAAGCCGCTTGCAAGCATGCAACCAAGGGCGAAATTTTTCTTTCTTCATATACGCTTTATGAACAAGTAGTAGGGGAACACCCAAAGGTGCTAAGCATCAATCGTGCCTGGCATATAGGGCAGCAAGTTGCGATGTCTTATATAGGAGGAATGACCTGCGGCCGATGCAATTCTAATTACGTTTCAATCCAGAATTACCCTGATATTTATAAATTTTGTCCATTGTGTGATTCAGCCACAGACACCACTGGAAGGCAAAAATGGAAGGCTCCCAATCTTAACGGTAGCAACAAAAACGCCAACGATATTTTTTCAAAATATGTGTTTCATTCGGAGGCGCTGTGATTGTGCTAAAGAAGATTTTTAAGCGTGGCACACTCAATTCGGAAGGTACTGAATTGTCTCGTATCCTCACCGAGCGTCTTTTAAATTCAAACCATGTGATCTGCGTCGATTTTGAGGCTATTAACAAAGCTACTCCTGTATTTTTTCAAGATTTTCTATTTCCATTAATTCTCGAATTTGGAAGCGAAACCATAACCAAAAGAATTGATTTAGTGAATGTGTCAGACGAACTTAGTTTGTCTTATCAAGAAGCGTTCTTGAAATCATCTGAATATTTGGATCGAGCAGTTGCTCGTCACACCAAAGCATTTGGCGATATATCGGATATTACTTTTGAGTTGCTTATAAAAGCGCGTGAACTTTCAAGGAGAGATCCATCAGCCGCTCATATTATTTTTGGCTTGAGTTCTGGAATGATTGATTCTTTAGCCAATATGGATATAGATCAAATTCGCCGTATTTCTTGTTCAGGTGTTATTTGTTTTGAGCCGCGATTTACCCCAGAGTTCGCATCTAAATTAGCGGCTTTCAATACTGATGAGATCGATACCTTTTTGAATGTGATTGGTAGTATAGATATGGAAGGAGTCTATGAGTCTGAATACGGTTGATCGTTATGCGCTCGCAATAGAGCTTTTGTCTCTTGGAGCAAGAATAAATATTATTTCAGAAGAAACGGGGTTATCAGCAAAAATTCTAAGAAAAGCTTATTTTGAAATGCATGGGAAATCTTCGTCAAGTGGATCATTAAAATTCAACCCTAATTTTATTTATAAGAGCTTTTCAAAAGCTAAAGAAGCAACGCTTTTTGTGTTTTTCTTTCGTATTGAAAATCATGACGAGTTTTCAAGGAAATGCATTAACTCCTATCGACGTTATGAAGCCTATATCATGACTGTTTCGAAATCTAAGCCAGTTTTCGATATTTCTGATTCTTGGATGCTTGCAAGATGGTCGACATGTGGAATTCTAAAACTAACCAGATGCGGTAAATGTCGTAGTGCGAAATTAACTATAAATGAATTTCAACACCCTTGCGCTATATGCCGAAGTTAAATTAAACAAGATAAAAAATATAAGTGCTTTGGCTGATATTCATACTTATTAGCCAAGGCATTTTGTTAATTAAAATGTTCAAAGCATTGCTTGACAGATCTTGAAAGATGACTAATTTAGTACCCCTTGAAAAATGGAATGCGTTAAAATTCGACGGACGCTACACGATGAAGACCCTGCGTTGTTGGGCTAGAAGTGGCTATATCAAGCCTCCAGCCCAAAAAGTTGGGCGTGACTGGCTTGTGCAAAGCGATGCGGTCTTTCATAAGCCTGGAAAACCTGTTCGAACTATCCCTATTAGTGTGGACATGGAAATACAGCCCGTAGATCCACTGGTTTTAGCTATTTTGAGCAAATAGGCAACAATTATGGCGCCTCGCCAAAGATCCACAACGAATCGAGATTTAGCCAAAATTCCAAATCTTTACCGTAAGTTTGATAAGCGACGAGGCAAGCATGTCTTCCAATACAAAGATCCTCGAAGCGGAAGATTTTGGGGGCTTGGGACAGATGAGCAAGCGGCCAAAAATCGCGCCAAACAACTCAATGCGGCCATTTATGCGCAATTGGCGGAAACCTCAAATCAATCCGATTTGATTATAACCGAGCAGCCTCGCGCCAAGTCTCTGGGAATTCCATTTAAGAAATGGGCTGACGATTACATCAAGATCACACAAGACCGCTTGAAATCCGGTGAGATAAAACAAAATACGTTTCGCACACGGGTACATATAGTCAATCGCTTCTGCGAGATGTTTGGCGATAAAGGGATAAAGGGAATCACGGTTAAGGATATCGTAACCAATTTAGAAGCGTATCGATCTGTTGGGAAAGAGCGTATGGCACAAGCCATGCGGTCGACTTTGATTGATATTTTTGCCGAAGCCATTCAGGCAGGTGAGTTGGATACCAACCCCGCCACCATGACGAAAAATAAAACGGTACGAGTAAAACGTACCAGGCTAACGCTAGAAACATGGAAAGTGATTTTTGATTGCGCGGAGTCCATGCAACCTTGGGTGCAAAATTCCATGCTGTTAGCTATTCTCACTGGCCAGCGATTGGAAGATATTGCCCTCGCACGCTTCAAACGTGGCTCTGACTGGGAGCCGGCATTTTCGGCATACATTCTAAAAAAACCTCATCCAATCAAGCCCTATGCATTCATTGAGAATGACTTTTTGCATGTCCCACAGCAAAAGACACGCGCATTAATCAAAATACCGCTTGATCTTCGATTGGACTGTATTAACACTAGCCTGGGCGATGTCGTAACAAGATGCAGAAAGCATGCGCTTTCTCAGCACCTTGTTCATCACACCCGTCGTAGCATCAACCAGGAAATAGGCGACCCAGTTCATTTGAATACGGTGAGCAAAGGATTCCAAAAAGCGCGCTTGAAATCTGGGATGACCTGGGATGGTACTCCCCCAACATTCCATGAACAGCGATCTCTAGCTGAACGCTTATACCGCGAT
The DNA here is from genome assembly GCF_035916875.1 of Methylomicrobium sp. Wu6. Lineage (NCBI taxonomy): Bacteria > Pseudomonadati > Pseudomonadota > Gammaproteobacteria > Methylococcales > Methylococcaceae > Methylomicrobium > Methylomicrobium sp. Wu6. The sequence continues at coordinate 16,267 of NZ_JAXUHN010000046.1, read as the reverse complement.
CAAGGCATCGATACCCAGAGGCTTCTAGGTCACAAATCCTCAAAAATGACTGACGTATATCACGATTCTAGATGTGCTGAATGGCTTGAAGTTGCTTTGAAATAGGTACCTTTCTTCCTAACTCGGCTGTGCCATCCTTCCCCGATGTTTAGACTGGTTGACGCGCATCCGATCCGCCAACCGCTTGGTTACCAAACCCGATATCACATGCGATTCCGCCATAACCCCTCCCAAAAATAATGGGCAGGATTTTAGGCCGGGCGGCTATCCGGGGCTTTGTGCAGTTGCTACATAATTCCGGATAAATCACCTTTCAGGGGGCCAAAAATCGATAAAAACTGCCTGAAATTGCCCAATTTATATTGGAGCGGTTTTGGGGCGGTTTTGGGGCGCTTTCTATGTGATTGATCTATAAGGATGAAGCTCTATGAGCAGATATTGCCCATGCAGACAAACAGGACTTTGATTTTTTCCATGGGATGAAAGGGTTGAGTTGAATTGGGGGGTATTGTAATGCGAATGCGAAAAAAGACGAAAGAAACAAGGCGCAAGTTGCGCTTTAAGCCTCAATGCCGTTAAAGTCCCTTCTCCCGCCAGGAAAAGGGACAACCGGCCATAACTTAGGAGGGTTGCCATGAGTCTCAGCAAAAAATTATCTTGACACAACAAGACGACCGGTCGTATTATTTTTCTATGGAAGCTAAATCACAAAAACAATTCAATCGTGAAAACCTATTAAGCCAAGGCGTCACCTTGCTGATGCAGCAGGGGTATCACGGCACCGGGCTGAAGGAAATTCTCGATGCGGTGCAGATTCCGAAGGGATCTTTTTATAATTATTTCGGCAGCAAGGAGCGTTTCGCGGCGGAGGTAATCCAGCACTATATCGAGCCGTTCATCCGGCAATTGGACGGTCATTTACAGAACCAGGAAATCAATGCGTTGACCGCGATCAACCGTTATTTCGCCGAATTGATCGACGCGTTGGAACAGGCCGGCTTTCAAGGCGGCTGCTTGCTCGGCAATTTGATGGGCGAGGTCGGCGATTCCAGCGAACTGTGCCGCGAGTCGCTGCAGACAGCCGTGCGCCGCTACCGTGATTTATTGGTGCAGGGACTATTGACCGCGCAGCGGCAAGGCACGGTTAGAACCGACAAATCGGCCGAAACGATGGCCGATCTTTTGGTGAATACCTGGCAAGGCGCTTTGTTGCGCATGAAAATCGAACAATCGTCCGAGCCGCTGAAACAATGCTGCCGCGATTTGCTAGGAGATTATTTTAAGACTTGATCCACATCCCGCCGAACGACACGGCGGCTCATCCAAAACCAAGAGGAGAATTGCAATGCCAAAATACATCATCGAACGCGAAATTCCGAATGCCGGTGCTTTAACGGCCGAACAACTGCAAGGTATCTCACAAAAATCATGCAGTGTTCTGCATGCGATGGGGCCAAAAATTCAGTGGGTGCAAAGTTATGTGACCGGCGACAAAATCTATTGCGTCTATATCGCGCCCGACGAAGCAAGCATCAAGGAGCATGCAGAGAAAGGCGGCTTTCCGGCGAATAGAATCTCCGAAGTCAAAACGGTTATCGATCCGGCTACCGCGGAAAGTCATTAATCCGACGGAGAAGCCGCCATGCAAGTTACATGGAATCAAAATAAATGCTGTCACACTGGCGTCTGTGTCAGTTCGCTGCCCGAGGTGTTCAAGGTTGAAGATGACCAATTCGTGATCGATACGGGCAAGGCGAGCGAGGAAGAAATCAAAAATGTGGTATACCAGTGTCCTGCCGGGGCGCTTCAAGTCGTTAACGATAAGAACAAAAGAGAGGCTTGACATGAGAAATAATAAACACCCGCTACGCACCCTGGTTCGGGCCTGTGCCTTTGCGGCATCCACCTTTGCCTTGGCAAGCCTAGGCAGCCAGAGTGTTTTCGCCGACGAAACCTGCCAGTCGCCATACATGGCCAAAATCGTCGGCCAGGAAGATTTCGTCTATGTCTGGACGCTGGGCGCGGAAGGCGTCGGCGACGAGCAGGACAAGCTGGTTACGGTCGATGTGAATCCGCAGTCCAAGTCTTACGGCAAAGTCGTCAGCACGCTCTCGGTCGGCGGCCGCAACGAAGCGCATCACTCCGGCTTTACCGACGACCGCCAATTTTTATGGGCCGCATCGTTGGACACCAGCAAGATGTTCATTTTCGATGTGCATAGCGACCCGGCCAAACCGAAGCTGGTCAAGACGATAACCGATTTCGTCGCGAAAAGCGGCGGCGTGGTCGGCCCGCATACGACCTATGCGCTGCCGGGCCGGATGATCATTACCGGCCTGTCAAACAACAAGGACCACGGCGGCCGCACCGGCATCGTCGAATACACCAATGACGGCGATTACGTCACGACCCACTGGACGCCGACCGACAGCGATCTGCAAGGCGCGGTCAAGACCGGCAAATATGCGGACGGCTACGGCTACGATTTGCGGGTATTGCCGCGGCGCAACCTGATGCTGACCTCGTCGTTTACCGGCTGGTCGAATTACATGATGGATTTCGGCAAGATGCTGAACGATCCGGAAGCGATGAAGCGCTTCGGCAATACGGTCGTGCAATGGAACCTGCACAGCAAGCAGCCGAAAAAAATCTTCGACGTGCCCGGTGCGCCGCTCGAAATCCGCTGCGCCTGGGGCGAGAATCACAACTATTGTTTTACCAGCACCGCTCTGACCTCCAAAATCTGGCTGATCTTTGAGAACGACAAGGGCGAATGGCAGGCGAAGGAAGTCGCCGATGTCGGCGATCCGTCCAAGGTGCCGCTGCCGGTCGATATCTCGATCTCGAGCGACGACAAGATGCTTTGGGTCAATACCTTCATGGACGGCAAGACGCGCGCATTCGACATCACCGATCCGCACAAGCCGAAACAGGTTTACGAGCAAAAGATCGGCGCGCAGGTGAATATGGTGTCATCGAGCTGGGACGGCAAACGCCTCTATTACACTTCCTCGCTGCTCGCGAACTGGGACAAGAAAGGCGCGGATAACGAGCAATTCCTTAAAGGTTATGCCTGGGACGGCAAGCAACTGACCCAGAAATTCGCGATCGACTTTACTCAGGAAAAGCTCGGGCGGGCGCATCAAATGGTGTTCAATGCGTATTCCCTCTACAGCGCAAATAAGCCCGACGGTGTTACAAATTTGCTCGCAAAAAAATAGTGTAAGCACCGCCTGACTCGAAATCGCTCGGCAGAATAGGTTAATTGTAATAATCCCTGTTGAGCGATAACGTATTCAATTGAACGAAGACACTTCACACATTAGCCTCGAAATTCTTACCTAAAACAAACTTTCCCACATCGCATCCACCTTTTTGACAACCGCCTCGGTCATCGCAATCGGCCGGCCCCATTCTCTGTTCGTTTCGCCAGGCCATTTGTTGGTCGCGTCAAAGCCGACTTTCGAGCCGAGACCGGAAACCGGCGAGGCGAAGTCGAGATAGTCGATCGGGGTGTTTTCGAGGATCGCCAGGTCGCGGGCCGGGTCCATGCGCGTAGTGATCGCCCAGATCACGTCCTGCCAGTTGCGCACGTCGACATCGTCGTCAACCACGATCACGAACTTGGTGTACATGAACTGGCGCAAAAACGACCAGGTGCCGAACATCACCCGTTTGGCATGGCCGGCGTACTGCTTCTTCATGCTGATCACCGCCATCCGGTACGAACAGCCTTCCGGCGGCAAGTAGAAATCGACGATTTCCGGAAACTGTTTTTGCAGGATCGGCACGAACACTTCGTTCAGCGCAACACCGAGGATCGCCGGTTCGTCGGGCGGGCGGCCGGTGTAGGTGCTGTGATAGATCGGACTATGGCGCTGGGTGATCTTCTCGATCGTGAACACCGGAAATTCGTCCACTTCGTTGTAATAGCCGGTGTGATCGCCGAACGGCCCTTCGGGCGCGGTTTCGCCGGGATAGATGAAGCCTTCGAGCACTATCTCGGCGCTGGCCGGGACTTGCAGCGACTCGTTGCTCAAACAGTTCGCAACCTCGGTCTTGCTGCCGCGCAAAAGTCCCGCAAACGCATATTCGGACAGCGAATCCGGCACCGGCGTAACCGCGCCGAGGATCGTCGCAGGATCGGCGCCCAGCGCGACCGCGACCGGGAACGGTTCGCCCGGATGCGTTTTTTGCCATTCCCTGAAATCCAGCGCGCCTCCGCGATGCGTCAGCCAGCGCATGATCACCTTATTCTTGCCGATCACCTGCTGGCGGTAAATGCCGAGATTTTGCCGTTCCTTGAACGGGCCTTTGGTGATAACCAAGGGCCAGGTAATCAATGGCCCGGCGTCTTCGGGCCAGCAGGTCTGGATCGGATAATTGCTCAAATCGATGTCGCCGCCTTCGAGAACTTCTTGCTGGCAGGGGGCTTCCTTGACCAGTTTCGGCGTCATGTTCAGGACCTGCTTGAATACCGGAAACTTTTCGAACGCGTCCTTCATGCCTTTGGGCGGTTCGGGTTCTTTCAGATAAGCCAAAAGTTCGCCGATGCCGCGCAATTCGCCGACCGAATCCGCGCCCATGCCCATTGCGACCCGGTGCGCGGTGCCGAATAAATTGCCCAGCAGCGGAGTTTTCGAACCGACCGGATTTTCGAACAGCAGCGCCGGGCCGCAATTTTTCAAAGTCCGGTCGCAAATTTCGGTGATTTCGAGATAAGGGTCGACAGGAACTTTGACGCGCTTGAGTTCGCCGGTTTTTTCGAGTTGCGCGATGAAGTCGCGAAGATCTTTGTATTTCATGATAGTGTAAGTCAATTACGATGCTCGGGCGAACAGCCGATAAGCCACTTCGCCCGCCGTTTTGTGTTTCAACATCCGCCAGTTGTCCGGCATTCCGATCAATTCGAGATCGACCTCGGTTTCGACATAGATTTTTGCATAACCGGCCAGCCAGCCGTTTTGCTCCAGCAGCAGACAGGTTTTTACCGCCAGATTTTTCGCGAAGGGCGGGTCCATAAAGACCAGGTCGAAGGCCTCCGAGCGCCCGGCTAAAAACCGCTCTACATCGCTCTCGATAATCCGATTTTTATCCCCGCCCAGCGCGGATGCATTCGCCCGCAGATTTTTACAAGCCTTCGCATCGCTTTCGACCTGCACGACTTCCCTCGCGCCGCGCGAGGCAGCCTCGAAACCCAGCGCACCGCTGCCCGCAAATAAATCCAGACAGCGGCTGCCGGCGACATCATATTGCAGCCAGTTAAAAAGCGTTTCGCGGACGCGCGCCGGCGTCGGCCGTAGCCCCGGCACATCGTCGAAATGCAACAAGCGACTGCGCCATTCGCCGCCGATGATGCGGATTTTATTTGCCACTTTTCGCTTTCGCGTCGTCGCCGACGGTCACGGTCTGTAACAGTTGCAGATCAACATGCCGCTTGAATGCATCGACTATCGAGGCCACAGTGACTTCTTCAACTTTCTGCGTGAAAGTATCCAGATAATCGAGCGGCAACTCATAAAAACCGATCATCGCAACATAATTGGCGAGTTTCTTGTTTGTGTCGAAACGCATCGGAAAACCGCCGGTGAGGTTTTTCTTCGCTGCGGTCAATTCCGCTTCGGTCGGGCCTTTCGCGATAAAGTCCGACAATGTCTGATTCAGCACCTGCAACGCCTCGCCGGTTTGGTCGTTGCGCGTTTGCAACCCCAGCACGAACGGCCCTTTTTTACGCATCGGCCTGAACGCGCTGGAAGCGCTGTAAGCCAGACCGCGTTTCTCGCGGATTTCATCGAACAGTTTCGACACCAGCCCGCTGCCGCCGAGGATGTGATTGCCGACATAGAGGCTGAAAAAATCCGGATCCTTTCGGTCGATGCCGGGCATGCCGACCAGCACATGCGTTTGCGTGGAAGGAAACTTGATATGTTGGCTGCCGGCCTTGGCTGGCATCACCACATCGGGCAGCGGCGCGGGCTTTTGTCCGGCCGGCAAATCCTTCAACAAGGCTGCAACCGTCTGTTCAGCCTGTTCCTTGGTCAAGTCGCCGACGATCACGACGACCGCATTCGCGGCAACGTAATACTGGCGGTAAAATGCGCGCAAGTCGCTCGCTTTCAAAGGGGTGACAGTTTCGATCATGCCGCTGTCGGGATGCGCGTAGGGATGATCGCCATACAGTGCCTTCGAGAAGGCAATGTCGGCCAAATCGCCGGGCGATTCCTCGCGCAGTTTCAGGCCGGCCAACGTCCGCTTTTTCTCGCGCTGAAAATCGGCTTCCTTGAACGCGGGCTGGGTCAAGATCGCATGCATCGTCTCGATCGCCTTGTCGAATAGCGGCTTGTCGGTCAGCGTCCGTAGCATGACGCTGCTCATGTCGCTCGAAATACTCGCGCCGAAATTCGCGCCGACACTTTCGAAGCGTTCGGCAATCTGATCCGCATTCCATTGCCCCGCGCCGGTATCCAATAACCCCGATGTCAGCGCCGCGAGGCCCGCCTGCTTACCGTCGCGCGCACTGCCCGCGTCGAAAGCGACCACGATGTCCGCAATCGGCAAACTGCCGGCATGCACGAAAAACACCCGGGAACCTTGCGCGGTTTGCCAATGCTCGATAGTGACTGACGACCAGACTGCCTGGCTGAGCGCGAGCAAAAATAATCCCAACAAACTTCTACGCATTACTTGTCTCCCTTGTTGACGGCTTTTTCATTAATCGGCTGCGGATCCAGATAGGCCACGGTCAGATGGTCCTCGATCAGATATTTTTTCGCGACGTCGCGCACTTGCTCGGCGGTAACCAGATTAATCTTCTTGACGTACTCATCGACTTTTTGCCAGCCAAGACCGACCGTTTCGAACGTGCCGAGTTGCATCGCCTGATAAAAATTGGAATCGCGCTGATAAACCTGATTCGCCAACACCTGCGCCTTGATCCGCTGCAATTCTTCCTTGCTGATCAGCGTTGATTGAAGATCAGCTATCTCTTTTTTAAACGCCGCCTCGAGATCCGTAATTTTTTTGCCGTCCGCCGGCGTGCCTTCGAGTTCAAACAGCGAAGGCAATTTCGAAGTCAGGCTATATCCGGCCCCAGCGCTGACCGCGATCTGCTTGCCGCGCACCAGACGCGAAGACAACCGTGCGCTGTTGCCGCCGTCCAAGACGCCGGCCAGCACTTCCAGGGCATACGCTTCCCCTTCGTTCTCCGCCGTCGCGAGCGACGGCGTTTTGTAGCCCATCGTCAGATAAGGCAGCTTGGCCGGCGCCTTCACGGTGATCTTGCGCACGCCGACTTGCGGCATTTCGGTTTGCGGCTTGATCGGCTTGATCTCGCTCGGTTTCAGTTCGGCAAAATATTTTTCGGCCAGCGCGAAAACGTCATCGGTCTTTACATCGCCAACGACGACCAAGGTCGCGTTATTCGGCGCATACCAGCGCTGGTACCAGGCCTCCAAATCCTCGACCTTGTAATTCGCGATATCGGCCGGCCAACCGATCACCGGATGCTTGTAAGGGCTGTTTGTGTACGCTGCCGCCGAGAAATATTCGCCGACCTTCGCCTGCGGATTGTCCTCGGTGCGCATCCGGCGCTCCTCGGTCACGACTTCCAGTTCTTTCTTCAATTCGTCGGGCAAGAGATGCAGATGACGCATCCGATCCGCTTCCAGTTCGAAACTGACCGCGAGCCTGGAGGCGTTCATCGTTTGAAAATAGGCGGTGTAGTCGGTGCCGGTAAACGCATTTTCATCGCCGCCGTTTTCCGCGATGATCCTAGAAAACTCGCCCGGCTTGTGCTTGTCGGTACCCTTGAACATCATATGTTCGAGCATGTGCGAAATGCCGGTGATGCCGCCCGGTTCATAGCTCGAACCGACCTTGTACCAGACCTGCGAGACCACGACCGGCGAGCGGTGATCCTCCTGAACCAAAACTTTCAGGCCGTTTTTCAGTATATGTTCCGATACTTTCGGTTCCGTCGCGGCCGCATAAACCGGCAGGCCAAGCACTATTGCACAAAATAATCGCTTTTTCATGACTCCCTCTTGTTGACCAATGTTAGCGCCTCCGACTATTTCAATCGGCTAGCGTTCACTGTATTCTATAAGAATTGTGTACGTTGGTGTGATTTACGATGACGAGCCTCTCTCCGGCCCTGGCCTGGAAAAAATATCTGACCCTGTGTAAGCCGAATGTGGTCCTCGAAATGCTGTTCACCGCGATCGTCGGCATGCTGCTGGCGGTGCCCGGCATGCCGCCGCTCGACACGCTGGCTTACAGCATTACCGGCATTGCCTTGGCCTCTGCCTCGGCAGCCGCGATCAATCAGTTTATCGACCGCAAGGCCGACGCGGAGATGCGCCGCACCGAAAACCGGCCGTTGCCGAAAGGCGAGTTGAACGCCGCGCAGGTGATCGCGTTCGCCGCGATCCTCGGCATCGCATCGATGGTGCTGTTGGTCGTGAAGGTCAACGTGTTGACCGCCGTGCTGACCTTTCTGTCGCTGTTCGGCTACGCGTTCATCTACACCGTCTACCTGAAACGAATGACCCCGCAAAACATCGTGATCGGCGGCGCCTTCGGCGCGACTCCGCCGCTGCTCGGCTGGGCCGCGATGACCAATGAAGTGCATCCGTATGCGCTGCTGTTAATGCTGATCATCTTCGTCTGGACGCCGCCGCATTTCTGGGCGCTTGCGATAGCCCGACGCGAGGAATACGCGAAAGTGAACATCCCGATGCTGCCGGTCACGCATGGGACCGAGTTTACCCGCTTGCAAATCTTGCTCTACACAGTGTTGCTGCTGATCGTGACCGTTCTACCCTATATAACCGGAATGACCGGATTGATTTACCTCGCCTCGGCGCTGCTGTTGGGGCTGGTATTCATCTATTTCGCGGTCCTGATGATGCGGCGCAAGGACAACAAAACCGCGATGCGGACCTTCGCCTATTCGATCATTTATCTCACGGTGCTGTTCGCGGCGCTGCTGCTCGATCATTACCTGATGATAAGACCATGAATTTCACTCACCATTTACAAACTTCCGACCCCGAACATCCGTTTGCAGAATTCATTCGGATTCTCGGCAAGGGCAAGCACGGCTCGCGCCCGTTGACCCAGGAAGAAGCCTACATGGCTATGCGGATGATCATGGCGGACGAAGTGCTGCCGATCCAACTTGGTGCGTTTTTGATGCTGATGCGGGTGAAGGAAGAAACGCCGGAAGAACTGGCCGGTTTCGTCCAGGCCGCGCGCGAATCGTTTGCCGCTGGCGATAGAGAAAATCTGGCCGACTTGGACTGGTCGACCTACGCCGGCAAACGCCGGCATCTGCCCTGGTATTTGCTGTCGGCGCTCCTGCTCGCCGAAAACGGCGTCAGGGTGCTCATGCACGGCGCGAAGGGGCCTGCCGCCGGGCGGCTTTACACCGAAGACATGCTTGGTTTTCTGGGGCTGTCCGCGGCGACATCGATTGCAGAGGCAAAGCAGCAATTGCAGGAGCACTCGTTCAGCTATCTGTCGCTGGAGCATTTTTGCCCGAAACTGCACGAGATCATCGGATTGCGCCCTATCCTAGGCCTGCGCTCACCTGTGCACACCCTGGTGCGCCTGTTGAATCCGTTCAATGCCGACTACAGCATCCAGGGCATCTTCCATCCCGGCTACCGGCCGGTGCATCAACTCGCCGCGCAGCTGTTAAAGCAGCCGCATGCGGCGGTGCTGAAAGGCGAAGGCGGCGAAACCGAACGCAATCCCGACATGGATTGCCTCGTGCAAAGCGTGCATCACGGCGAACTCTCCGACGAAGACTGGCCGGCCTTGTTTGCGAAACGCCATGTGAAACCGGAGGAATTGGACCCGAGTCAACTGGCGAAAGTCTGGCGCGGGGAATTACAAGATGAATTTGCGGAAGCGTCTGTAATAGGCACGGCGGCGGTGGTGCTGAAACTGCTCGGCAGGGCGGATAGCCAGGAAGCCGCACAGGAATTGGCCGTGGCTTATTGGCATCACCGCGATCCGGGCCGATTTTAGTAACGAGCAGGCAACCATCCCCTTTCAACGCCTTCCCGAAAACACCATTCCGGCGTAGTTTCGGTCTTATAGTTCCAAAAAAACCAGCCCAGGTATTTTTCGAAGGTGGCTAACTGCGCGGCGGCATAGGCGCGGTAAGCGACATCGAGCTGGAAGTCGTCCATACTCTCGAGCGCATGGTTGAAAGTGCCTTCCGCCCGCAACGAGACAACATGCAAATTGAGGCCGAGACTCCATTCGCCGACATAGGTTGGCAGGCAAAGTTCCTGAATGATCTCGTCCGCTTCCTGTTTCCACACAATGGATGATTTTTGAATGTGCTCGTAAATATCCATCTCGATATCGGAACGGTCGAAGCATTGATAGCGGTGAATATCGAAAACGACATTGCGGAAATCAGGTTCACACATAAACCCGGTGTATTCACGGAACGAACGGAAGCCGTCATGAAAGACCACCGCCACGTCTTCGGGCCGGCAATGCTTGCGAATGCGTATGTAGCCGGACTGATTGTAGCGCTTCAGAAAATCGGTCGGAATGTCCCAATGCGGTTCGTTCAGTACCTCGATCGCATGCAGCGCGCGGCGTCTGCGGTAACGTTCGGCCAGTTGTTCCAGCACATTCAGCGAATGTTCGACATATTCCGTCTTCGTGTGCCACTCGCAAACGTCTTTGATGCCGCCGTTGTCGAAGCCGTTCTGGCAACCGGGCGCCGCATGCAGATCGAGCACGATTTGTAAGCCATATATCTCCGCCCAGTCGAAAGCCCTATCGAGAATATCGAGGCCGCCCACCACAAAAGGATGCGCCGATTCGCCATAGGCGCGATGGTAAGGATAACCCGGCCCAAACAGCCAATGCCCGACTGGAACCCTGACCGCGTTGATACCGACACTTGCCAGCCAGGCAAAATCATCTTCGGTGATAAAAGTATTCCAATGCTGTTTGAGCAAAGTATCGGCGCGCTCGCCGAGCTCGGCGCAATAGGTGGTCTCGTCGGTTGCGTTGAGCCCTTCGAATAGGCTGGGCGTGATCCATTTTTCGAGCAGCAGCCAGCCGCCGAGATTTACGCCGCGCAGTTTTTTGCCTTGATTCTGTTCGGACGCCGCCTTCAACGCCATTCTCCTTTTGCGGACTGGGGCAGAGCTTACGGCAAAACAATCCGGCGCTGATGAAACGCATCGGCTGTCGGCTGGTTGGTGATCGTCAACATCGCGGCCTCGGGCAATTCATCGCTGATCAAACGCAACATTGCAACCTCGCCCTGCGGATCGAGCGAGTCGAACGCCTCTTGTAGCAGTATCCATTTGGGATGATTCAGCAGCAAACGCACTGCGCCCAAGCGTTGCTGCTGCTCCCGGGTCAATGCGGTTTCCCAGTTCTCGGTCGTGTCCAGTTGCGCCTGTAATTCGCCAAGGCCGACTTTTTTCAGAGCCTCTTTGATTGCCGCCTTGGTGAAATCCTCCACAGGGTTTGGATAACAGATCGCGGTACGCAACGTGCCGCTGGGTAGATAAGGGCGCGGCGGCATGAAATACATCGGCTCATCATCAGGCAATTCGATACGCCCGCCGCCCCACGGCCAGAGACCGACAATCGCCTTGAACAGCTTGGCGCCGGTGGCGGAATTGCCGTTGATCAGCACCCGTTCGGCCGGCCGAATTTCGGCGTTTATACCGGAGGCGATGATCTCGCCATCCTGTTTCATCAAACTGAGGCCATGGAAGCCCAATACCGAAATCTGCGACTTTTCCAGACAAATTCGCTGCGGGTCATTGGTGCAAGCCATTTTCTGCTCCAAGTGATCCAGCGCCCTGACCAAACCGAACACCCGGTCGGCCGATGCGCGCCAATTGGCGACCGCGGCCATGTTATCGACCGGCCAGGACAATGCCGAGGCCATGTGCTGAAAAGCCTGCGCGGACTGCATCAGCGTGCCGAGAGAAATCGTGCCCAGCACATAACGCGGCGCCGAGACAAGAACCGGAAAGGCCATCGACAACACCGAATAACCGGAGGTAAACATCATGATATTCCGCCAGGCCCGTGTTTGCCTGTCGAACACGTCATTGATGTCTTGAAATAGCGTCGCAAAGCGCCGCCGTTCATTGGCTTCGCCGTGAACCAGCGCGATCGCCATCGAATTCTCGCGAGCTTTGACCAAACCGAAACGGAAATTCGCTTCAACCGTTTGCCGTGCATCGGTCGCCTCGATCAACGGACGGCCGACCCACCAGCCCAATATGGATGCGCTCACCGCATAGACCAGCGCGATCCAGACCAAATGGCCTTGTATCTGCAAGCCGCCGACAACCAGAGTGCCGGAAAGATTCCAGAGAATATCGGTAAAGCTGATCAGCAGCAACAGACTATAGAACAGCGAATGCAGCAACTGAATCGCTTCTTCGGTTACGATACGCACATCCTCGGCGATACGCCCGTCCGGATTATCGTGCTCGCCCGGTATGAATATGACTTGATAATGCCGGCCTTTGTCCATCCATTGGCCGCTTACGCGTTCGGTCAGCCAGCTTCGCCAGCCGATTTGCAGTCCCCGCTTGACCGTAAGGTGGGTCGTGGTAATCGCCATACCGGTCAAGAAAATGATCACCAGCAAGCCGATCTGCTGAATCAGATCCGCCATAGAGCGTTGCTCCAGCGCATCGAAAAGCCCGGCGCTCCATTTATTGATCACCACCGCCATGCCGATCTGCATGATGGTCAGCACGATCAATGCGAATGTCCGGTTGCGAATGTCCGTTTTATGCTCGGAATTCCAGTAGGGGCCGGCCAGTACGATAAATTGATGAAAAAATCCCTTGGCGTTGTGCATAGGCAATTCTCCGAAGAGGGCATAAAAATAAATGCGGTCCATTTAAGAATAACCTATTCGCCGATTGCAAGCCGGCTTTGTTGTTATTCGCTGATCAGGAACCCACTAGCGCGCGATTGTAATTGAATTTCTCCATGGATAGAACTTGAAACTGCTTTTGTCCGCGTCCTTTACGAAACATGCGTCTGTAACCATTGCACAACGCCCAAGCCGGCTTGCCGGCCAGTCGCGAAACAGGCAGTCAGCAGATACCCTCCCGTGGAAGCTTGCCAATCTATCATCTCTCCCGCGACAAAAGTACCGGGCAGAGCGGTGAGCATGAGGTGTTGATCGAGGCTGTTAAAGGAAACGCCGCCAGCCGTGCTGATTGCTTCGGCAATTGGACGAGTTGCATGCACAGTGATCGGCAGGGCCTTGATCGTCGACGCCAGCGTAGCCGCATCGGCAAATTGTTCCTTACCGAGCACCTCGTGCAATAATGCCACCTTGATGCCGGTAAGGCCGACCCGGCTCTGCAAATGCTTTGAGAGCGACCGCGATCCGCGTGGCTGGCCGACTTCGGCTAGTACTCGCGCGGCATCACGCCCGGGCGCCAGATCAAGCATAAAGACGGCGCTGCCGTGGGCATTCAGGTATTCGCGCAGCCGCTGCGAAAATGCGTAAATCAGGCTGCCTTCCACGCCATGCGCGCTGATCGCCATTTCGCCTTGCCGTTGCTCGGTATGGCCGTGCAAGTCGGTAAAGGTTAGCGCCACCGATTTAAGCGGCGCGCCGGCAAATTTTTCACGCAGATGCTGGCTCCACGCCACATCAAAACCGCAATTCGCGCTTTGCAGTGGGGTGATTTCTACCCCGCGGGCCTGCAACCATGGCGCCCAGGCGCCGTCCGAACCTAGTTGCGGCCAGCTGGCGCCGCCCAAGGCCAACACGGTTGCCTGCGGCTTGAGCGCAAGTTCGCCGTTCGGATGCACCAGCCGCAAGGCGCCGTCCTCATTCCAACCCAGCCAGCGATGACGTACGTGGAAGCGCACACCGGCGCTACGTAGCCGATGCAGCCAAACCCGCAGCAATGGCGCGGCTTTCATTTGCGTCGGAAAGACGCGGCCCGAACTGCCGACAAAAGTATCGATACCCAGGTCGTGCACCCACGCACGCAAGGCAGCCGGCGGCAGACGGTCTAACATTGCTTGCAACTGCGGCCGGCGATCGCCATAACGGGCACAGAAGGAGTCATAGTCTTCGCTGTGAGTGATATTCAAACCGCCGATCCCGGCCAGCAAAAACTTGCGGCCGAGCGAAAGCATGGCGTCGTAAACATCGACCTGCACCCCTGCAAGACTCAGTGCTTCGGCGGCCATCAAACCAGCCGGACCTCCACCGATAATGGCAACTTGCGGGGCGGTGTATTCAGGCATAGAGATAGTTTGTTGAAGTTTGGATAGGCGCGCATTTTAATCTAAATACCGCGGTTAAAAATTCGAACGCACAAAAAATTAATTTGATTTACAAATAACAGAATTCACGTCGGTTCGGAAGTCATGAAGTGAAACCTTTTATGCTGTATGGTAGAATTATTCCACCCTATCAACACTAGAAAATAACATTATGTTTTTAAAAGGATTTTACTGCATTCATGATGGCAGTGTCAGTGTTTTCGCCGAACAAGCCAGCATGTTCGCCAAAGAAGTGGCGCATGATTTCAACCCTTTGCACGATGTTGATGCCAAACGTTTTTGCGTACCCGGCGATTTACTTTTTTCTCTGGCATTGGAGAAATATGGCCTGAGCCAAAATATGCACTTTATCTTTTCCGGCATGGTCGGGCATGGCGTGCTGCTGAACCTTCCCAATACCGATGCCGAACGGATTGACGTGAGCGACAATCAGGGTAAAACCTATTTGCAGATCGAACGTTCGGGAGGCCTGAGTCGGGATTCGGCATTGATCGAAAGCTTTACCCGCGATTATGTGGCTTTCTCGGGGCAAAATTTTCCCTATGTGCTGGTGCCGTTATTGGCGAAGGAAAACGTCATGTTCAGCCTCACTCGGCCGCTGGTGATTTACGAAAGCATGACGTTGTCGTTCGATCATCTTGATTTTCGGCAAGCGTCCGTGGAAATGATGGAACCGAAGATGGAAGTCAATGGCAAGCGCGCTTCGGCTTTTTTACACTTTCAGATCAAGACGGGCGAAAATGTGGTTGGCGCAGGCTTTAAAAAACTGGCGATCAGTGTACAGGGCGGTTATGAATCTGGGCCGATGCAGGCCTTTGTCGATGACTATCTGGCCAGGAAAAACGGCTATCTAGGTAATCTGGCGGTTCTGCCGCAATAAGTTTGTTCTCGAATGACTTGTTTATATCAGAATTTGCCCATTCTTACGTGCTGATGAGCGACGACTGTCAGGCCGACGCCGGTACCGTAACCGCCTGCGGTGCTCGACGACCCAACTTTGCCGCTGACCAACAATGTTGCGGAACGCACCACGCGGCATTGAGTCATCCCACGGCAATGGTCGCAAGGATCGCGGACGGAACGGAAATCGCGTGGCTTTGCGCTGCTGGCCAACGTCATCGACACCTGCCGTCAGCTAGGACATTCGCCCTGGAAATTTCTATCTGCCTCGATTGCCCGGCGACGGGAAAATTTGCCGTTATTGGCGTTGCCGTCATTGGATGAAACGTTTGCCATGGAACAAGATAAATCGCTTGATCCACTGCACGTAGAGCTTCTCTACACCGATGCTATAGTGCTTGACACGAGCCCAGTCGTGGACTTGATCAAGAAGTTCGTGAGGTGTATTTTTCGTTAGTATAAAGAGGTTGCTACCAATAATTAAATATTGTAGCATCCAGTTTAACAGATTGTCAGAGTGGCGCTATACACCGGTGATCGTAAATTAATATACACCTAACTAGGTGTCTACTTAACGTTAGGCAACGACATGGCGATACGCTTTACACACGGTTACGACCTGATATTTAAGTTCGGCGCAATGTTCGGCGGCATCATGGTCGTAGCTGCTGGCGCTGATCTTCTCAGCCCAATTTCCAGCCCTTTGGAAAGGGCATTAAAAAGCAATGATCTGGAATGGATATGGTTGATTCTTACGCTTGCTTACGGCATCGGTGGCTACATAGGCGCAATCATTCTACTGGGCAAAACAATACTTCCGTATTGGTTGCCAACCTATCTGCATGTTCGCTTTTCGCTATTCACAAAAATAACCCCAGATGAAGCTGACCGTCTTGGTTTTCTGTTTGATGGGTCTTTGGGCGGAATTTGGTAAGTGCTTAGCAGAAAGTAAATTGGTATTGAGAGCCAAAACCAGCGCCGATTTCATCGATAGCCTCCTCAAGTTCGGTAGGTGTAAACGATTGGAATGGCAGCCACTCGTATTTCA